>JAEUNS010000057.1 GCA_016790005.1 Zoogloeaceae bacterium | reverse complement strand
CCGGTGAGTGGCGCAAACCAGCGAAATATCGACCGCAACCGATTTCATCGCGCCGACCGGGGTCACGCTGCGCTCTTGCAGCACCCGCAGCAATCGGGTCTGCATCGACAGCGGCATGTCGCCGATCTCGTCGAGAAACAGGGTTCCGCCATGCGCCTGCTGCACCTTGCCGATCGAACCTTCGCGTCGCGCGCCGGTAAAGGCACCTCCCACATAGCCGAAGAGCTCGGACTCGATCAGGTTTTCAGGTATCGCCGCACAATTGAGCGGCACGAACGGCCCGCCGGCACGCGCACTGCTGTTATGAAACGCACGCGCGAACAACTCCTTCCCGACGCCCGACTCACCCTGAATGAGCAGGGGGATGTCCTTGCCACCGATTCGCCGCGCACGCTCGACTGCGCGCTGCTGGCGCTCATCACCGGTTGCGAGCGAATCGAGCGTGATGGGCGCGGGAGACTTGTCGCCCCGAACGCCGGTTGCCCCCCCCGGCGCAGCGACCAGCGGTCGGTTGCCCGGAGCTTCATCGACCTGCGGATTGGCCAGGACCAGGCGGCGACCGCTCCGGACCTGCACAAACAAGGCGCCCCCACGACGCAAGTCGAGGCGAATGATCGCGTTTGCCGAGGATGCTGCTCGATCGAGGACCACGCCCAGCCCGGTCTTGAACAAGTCGTTGAACACCGTGTGCTCGCGGGCATGACTTTGCAGCGCAAACCACTCCCGTGCGGCCGGATTGGCGCCGAGAATCTCGCCGTCCTGGCTCACCGCGAGCAAGCCCTCCTGCAGGCTTCCGAGGTATTCCGGGCGGGCATGAAACGCGATGATGATGTCCTTGGCAAACTCGGTCTCGAACAGACGTTTTTCGAGCAGTTGAACCGATAACCGCACCAGGCCCAGCGTGTGCCGTTGCGGATTGCGGTAATCGCCGGAGATGTCGAAGACACCTATAAGGACGCCGTGTGCATCGAAGATCGGCGAGGCACAACAGGCAAGAAAGATATTGCTGTCGAGATAGTGCTCGCCACCGAGGATCTCGACCGGTGACCTTTCAAGCAAGGCCGTACCGATGCCGTTGGTGCCCCTAAGCGGCTCACTCCAGCAGGCACCCGGCTGCAAGGCCACCCGTTCAGCCTTGCCGACGAAACCGGCATCACCCAGGCTGTGAATGATCATGCCGTCGAGATCGGCGAGTATGACCATGCTGCCGGAAGACCTGATCTGATCGAAAACATGCTCCATCACGCCGCTGGCCTGGTCGAGCAGGCCCGCACTGCGCGCGCGCGAATCGGAAAGCTGGGCCCTGCCCGCCAGATCGACCGGATGCGTGGCTGCATGATCAAGGCCACCACAGCGGCAGCGCTCCCAAGAGCGCAGCACCAGCGGCGATACACCATCGTCAGGTGCCAGACCCTGTTTGAAAAAACGCTCCCGCGCAACCGCAAGACGGTCGTCGCGGCCTTCCCGCAATTGGGACAGCCCCGTCATCTCCTCCTCCTTGTCCGGCCCATGAGGTCGCCGAACCAAATACCTGCTTTTATCGTTATGTTCAAAAAAGTAGCAGGTGCACCGCATTGAAGCAAATTATTGCTGAATGTTTGGTCAATCATACCCGAGCATGAACAGGTCAATGAACGCCTTCGCTCACGCCGGTTGCCCCCGAGGCCAGATAGCGTGAGTCCGTAACGGGTTCTCGCCGCAACAATCGCGCAGGATCGAATTCTGGCATAAGGTTTGCAATTCCTAGGTTTAGCCGAATCACACGGGCTCTGGGCCCGCAGTCGCTTGCCTTCCGGCTTCTCGCCGCCGCGATCCAGGCCCAAAGCCGCTGCCGCCAGCCAACGGCTCAATCACGAGGAGTCCGCAATGACCGTCCAATCCGTCCCGACCGACTCGATCCTGCGTCGCCATTTCGACCAGATCGCCCACAGCGTGGATCTCCCGTCGCCGCCGCAGGACTCTATCCTGCTGCGTCATTATCTGCAGTTGCTGAATACCCGACTCTCACCCGTGCCCGCCAAACCAGCCGCGAAGCCAGCGCCGCCGCCGCGCCAAGCGGCACCGGCGCCGGTACAGCCGGTCATGCGCCAAAACCACAGCCAGGCTCAGGCCGGTCAGCCAGCACCCATCCCACAGGCGCAGGCTGCCCCCAAGGGTTTCTTCGCGCGAATCCTCTCCAAGCTCTTTGGCAATTGATCCACCGAACGCCGGCGAAGCGCGTTTGCCGCTGGTTCGACACATTGCGCCCCGCAGCGTGAGCACTGCCCGACCATTTATGGACACTTCGATCTGATGCCTCACTCGAGATTAAGTTCTACCATCCTGCCCATGCCCGGCCGTACCCGCGGCGCATCCCGCGGCCGACAGCTCGACCCGCTTGCGCTTGTAGAGCTCGAGAATCTGCTGGCTGACGCCGATCGCTCACGAGACCAGTTGATCGAACATCTGCATGCCATTCAGGACCACTTCGGGCATCTTTCCGAACGCCACCTTCACGCTTTGGCGCAGTGGATGAATCTGCCGATGGCCGCGGTGTTCGAAACGGCCAGCTTTTATGCCCATTTCGACATCGTGCGCGACGATGAACCCGCGCCACCGTCCCTCACCATTCGGGTGTGTGACTCGCTGGCCTGCCAGCTTGCCGGCGCAGTACAACTGCATGCCGGGCTTGTTGCGGGCCTCGACCCCGCCAAGGTAAAGCTCGTCCGCGCGCCCTGTATGGGGCGGTGCGAAGCCGCCCCGGTCGTCGAAGTCGGGCACAAGCATGTTGGCGCGGCGAGTGTCGGTCGGATCAGCGAAGTCATCGCGAGCCAGCACTTCGAACCCGAGATCGAGCCGTGGCCGGAACTTGACGAGTATCGCGCCAGCGGCGGTTATGCGCTGCTCACAGCCTGCCGTGCCGGCAACATCAGCGTCGAAACCCTGAGCAAGCTTCTAGAAGACGCCGGACTGCGCGGCCTGGGTGGCGCAGGCTTCCCGACCTTTCGCAAATGGGCGTTCGTGCGCTCCGAGCCGGCACCGCGCTACATGGTGATCAATGCCGACGAGGGCGAACCGGGCACGTTCAAGGACCGCTGGTATCTCGAACGCGAACCACATCGCTTTCTCGAGGGCGCACTGGTCAGCGCCTGGGCGATCGAAGCCGCGGCGCTCTACATCTACCTGCGCGACGAGTATCCCGGGCTGCACAAGGTGTTGCGCGCCGCGATCGCCGAGCTCGAGGCGGCAGGCCTGGCCACACCCGGTTACATCGTGCTGCGCCGTGGCGCCGGAGCCTATATTTGCGGCGAAGAATCCGCCCTGATCGAATCGCTCGAAGGAAAGCCCGGCAAACCCCGCCACCGGCCGCCCTTCGTCGCCCAGAAGGGGCTCTTCGATCGCCCGACGCTGGTGAATAACGTCGAGACGGTGTTGTGGATCCCGACGGTACATTCACTCGGCGCACAGCACCTCGCCGGCCAGGGTCGGAACGGGCGCAAGGGCCTGCGCAGCTTTTCGGTTTCGGGCCGGGTCAAGAAGCCGGGCGTGCATGTCGCACCGGCCGGCATCAGCCTGAACGAGCTGCTCGCCGAGTACTGCGGCGGCATGGCAGACGGCCACGCCCTGCTCGCTTACCTGCCCGGTGGCGCCTCGGGCGGCATCTTGCCGGCGAGCCTCGCGAACCTGCCGCTCGACTTCGACACGCTCCAGCCCCACGGCTGTTTCATTGGCTCCGCCGCCGTCATGGTCGTTTCGGACAAGGACGATCTGCGCGCGGTGGCCACCAATCTGATGGCGTTCTTCGCCGACGAATCATGCGGGCAATGCACACCCTGCCGCGCCGGAACCGAAAAGATGCTGACCCTGCTCGCGCGCGACAGCTGGGACGCGGCCGAACTCCGGCAATTATCCCAGGTCATGCAGGACGCATCGATTTGCGGACTGGGCCAGGCCGCGCCCAACCCGGTCCTCAACCTGTTGCAGTACTTCCCGGCCGAACTTGCCAGACAGGGCGTGCGGATCAGCAATTTGCAGGATGCCACTGCGGAAACCGTCAAATGACCATCACCTTGCAAGCCTCCCGACCGCCGTCTTCGCTGCCCGACCCCGCCACCGCCTTCGAGATCACCCTCGACGGCGTCAGCGTGAAGGCCTACCCGGATGAAACCCTGTGGCAGGTGGCAAAACGCGCGGGCGAGTTGATACCGCATCTGTGCTTCAAGGATGCAGCCGGCTATCGCGCCGACGGCAACTGCCGCGCCTGCATGGTCGAAATCGCGGGCGAGCGCACGCTTGCTGCAAGCTGCATCCGCAAGGCCACGCCCGGCATGGTGGTCAGGAGCGCAAGCTCCGAGCGCGCGGCGATATCGCGCAAGGGCGTGCTCGAACTGCTGCTGGCCGACCAGCCCGCACGCGCCGACAGCCCCGACCGCTCGAGCCATTTCTGGCAGATGGTCGATCTGGTCGGCCTCGATGTCGACAGCGTGCGCCTGCCAGCGCGCGATCAGGAAGCCATCGCGCCCGACACCTCGCACACCGCGATGCATGTCAGCCTCGACGCCTGCATCGAATGCAACCTGTGCGTGCGCGCCTGCCGCGAGGTGCAGGTGAACGATGTGATCGGGCTCGCATATCGCGGTGCGCATGCAAAAATCGTGTTCGACTTCGACGACCCGATGGGTGCCAGCACCTGTGTGGCCTGTGGCGAATGCGTGCAGGCCTGCCCCACCGGCGCGCTGATGCCGGCAAGCATCGTCGATGCCGACGGGCGCGGCGACTCGGCCCTGGCGGATCGCAAGGTCGACTCGGTCTGCCCGTATTGCGGCGTCGGCTGCCAGCTCACCTACCATGTGAAGAACGAGCGGATCGCCTTCGTCGAGGGGCGCAACGGCCCATCCAATGAAAATCGCCTGTGCGTCAAGGGTCGCTTCGGCTTCGACTATCCCAACCACCACTCACGCCTCACCATGCCGCTGATCCGGCGTGAGGGCATTGCCAAAGGCTTCGACCCCGACTTCGATCCGGGCAAACCCCTCACCCATTTCCGCACCGCGACCTGGGAAGAGGCGCTCGATTTCGCCGCGGGCGGGCTCAGGCAATCGCGCGACACCCACGGCCCGGACGCCCTCGCCGGCTTCGGCAGCGCCAAGTGCTCCAACGAAGAGGCCTGGATGTTCCAAAAGCTGGTTCGCACCGGCTTTCGTTCCAACCATGTCGATCACTGCACCCGGCTCTGCCATGCGAGCTCGGTCGCCGCACTGATCGAATGCATCGGCTCGGGCGCCGTCACCGCATCTTTCATGCAAGCGATGCAGGCCGACGTGGTGATCCTCACCGGCTGCAATCCGAGCGTCAACCACCCGGTCGCGGCAACCTATTTCAAACAGGCAGCCAAGCGCGGCACCCGGCTCATCGTGCTCGATCCGCGCGGACTGGCGCTTGGCCCCTACGCCCATCGCATGGTGCGCTTCACGCCCGGCACCGATGTGTCGCTGTTCAATGCGATGCTCAATGTGATCGTCACCGAAGGCCTGTATGACGAGGCGTATATCGCCGAACATACGGAAGGTTTTGAAGCACTGCGAGCGCATGTGGCCAGCATGACGCCAGAAGCCATGTCGCCCACCTGCGGCGTGGCGCCGGAAGAGATCCGCGAGATTGCGCGCCTTTACGCCACCGCCGAGCGCGCGATGATCTTCTGGGGCATGGGCATCTCGCAGCACACCCACGGCACCGACAATGCACGCTGCCTGATCTCGCTCGCGCTCGCCACCGGCCAACTGGGTCGCCCGGGCACCGGACTGCATCCGCTGCGCGGCCAGAACAACGTGCAGGGCGCATCCGACGCCGGGCTGATCCCGATGGTGTTCCCCGACTACCAGCCGGTAGGCAACGCCCAGATCCGCGCCGCCTTCGAAGAGCTCTGGAACACGCCGCTCGAGGCCAAACCAGGATTGACCGTGGTCGAGATCATGGATGCGATTGCGGCGGGCAAGATTCGCGGCATGTACATCCAGGGCGAGAACCCGGCGATGTCCGACCCTGATCTCGAACACGCCCGCGCCGCGCTGGCAAAGCTCGAGCATCTCGTCGTGCAGGACTTGTTCGTGACCGAGACCGCACAGTTCGCCGACGTGATCCTGCCGGCCTCGGCCTGGGCCGAGAAGAACGGCACGGTCACCAACACCAACCGCCAGGTGCAGATGGGCCGCGCTGCGGTGCCGCTGCCGGGCGACGCCAAGCCCGACTGGTGGATCATCCAGGAGATCGCACGTCGCCTCGGGCTGGACTGGCAGTACACCCATCCGCGCGACGTGTTCGCCGAGATGAAGCTCGGCATGAAGTCGCTCGACCACATCAGCTGGGCACGCCTCGAGGCAGAGGAATCAGTCACCTACCCCTGCCCGGGCGACGATCAACCCGGGCTCGATGTCGTGTTCGGCGATCGCTTCCCCACCGTCAGCGGACGCGCCCGCTTCACCCCAACCCGACCCTTGCCTCCGGACGAGCCGGTCGACGCCGACTACCCGGTCGTGCTGACCACTGGCCGCCAACTCGAACATTGGCACACCGGCTCGATGACGCGGCGCACGCAGGTGCTCGACGCCCTCGAGCCGGCGGCCGTCGCCAGCCTCGCACCGACCGAACTCGCGCGCCTGGGGCTCGCACCGGGCGAACCGCTCAGGATCACGACCCGCCGTGGCAGCATCACCCTGACCGCACGGGTCGACTCGCTGATGCCAGAGGGAATGGTTTTTGTGCCGTTCTGCTATGTCGAGGCAGCCGCCAACATGCTCACCAATCCCGCGCTCGACCCCTACGGCAAGATTCCCGAGTTCAAGTACGCAGCCTGCCGACTGAGCCGTGTTGACACCGATGAGCCGCCCACCCTGCGACACCCGCATTGACAGGAGAAAGTCATCAACCAAGTTGGGGTGCGGCAATCGTCACGGCGATGAGGCTGCGGGCGTTCACAGCGGTGACAGCAGCGGTATACTGCGGATATCTGACGGGAACCAAATCACAGCCGAAAGCGTCAATCGGCGCAGTGGCAGCAGATTCGATCCGCGTCGGATGTCCGCCTTCAGGAGCGCATCATGATGGAAGTAACCGGCACCATGTCTTCAGCCAGGGTCAATGCACCCGCTGAGCTTCCCTCGCCCGAGATCCGCCCTGGCGTCCAGCAAACCCCGGCTGCACAAGGCCGCCAGCCCGAGACGATCCCGGG
>JAEUNS010000043.1 GCA_016790005.1 Zoogloeaceae bacterium | reverse complement strand
GCCACGGCCTGCTCGAGGCGTGCGCGCACATACATGCCGGGCAGCAATACCCCATCGGGATTCGGAAACACTGCCCGCAGCGTGACGCTACCGGTGGCGGGATCAACCGAGACTTCCGAAAAGGCCAGCTTGCCCGGCTGGGTGTATTCGGTGCCGTCTTCAAGCACCAGCGAGACCGGCATCTCGACCATGGACGCCTGTTGCAGCCGACCGGCCGCGAGCGCACTGCGCAGGCGCAGCAACTCGGCGCTCGACTGAGTGAGATCGACATAGATCGGGTTCAACTGCTGCACGGTGGCCAGTGCCTGAGCCTGATTGGCCGTGACCAGCGCGCCCGCCGTCACCGTCGAGCGGCCAATTCGGCCCGCGATCGGTGAGGCAAGCCGCGTGAACTCAAGATCGATGCGCGCCTGCTCGATGCTGGCCCGGGCGGCAGCAACATCTGCCTCGGCCAGCTTGAGCGCAGCCGCAGCATCGTCATTGGCCTGTTGGCTGACCGCATCGATCTTGGCAAGCCCCGCATAGCGCGAAGCCTTGAGCTTCGCCGCGGTCAGATTCGCTTCCGCGCGCGCCAGACCTGCCTTGGCGGTATCGTGGGCGGCTTTGTAGGTCGCCGGATCGATCTGATAGAGCAACTCGCCCGCCTTGACCTCGCTGCCTTCCTTGAATGCCCGCTGCTTGATCAGCCCGGTCACCTGCGGCCGAACCTCGGCGATCAGAAAAGCGGCGGTACGCCCCGGCAGTTCGGTAATCAAGGGAACATCCGCCGCCTGCGCGACGTATACCCCAACAGTTGGGGGGGGCGCCGCAGCACCTGCGGCATTGGCCTGCGACCCTTCATTGGTGCAGGCGGTAGCAAGAACGGCAAGGGCAACCGCGAGAACCAGGCGGCTGATTGACGAGGCGTTACGCTTCATGGGGCATCCTCTCTAGTCGGGCGCGACACGTTGCGGATAACAACGACTCGCAGACGAAAAACTGTTTTTTGTGTAGAATGCGCATTCTAGAATGAACGTTCATTCGATGCCAGCACTAATTGATTTTTTTTACCCAGCACGCTGCTGGGCAGCAAACATGCCAGGAGACTGCAAATGCGCGCAACCCAAGCTGCCACCGGCGACCATCCACGCGGAGAGGCCCGCAAGACCCAGATCCTGGATGCTGCAGCTGACTGTTTTCGCGATCACGGGTTTCACGGTGCCAGCATCGCGCAGATTTCAAGATCTGCCGGCATGAGTGCGGGTCACATCTACCACTACTTCGAAAACAAGGAAGCGATCATCGCGGCAATCGTCGCGCGTGATCTGGAGCGCATCCTGAGCATGTCGGCCGAACTGCGTTCGGCGGGAAATGTTCTTCAGGCGATGCTCGACTGCACCAAAGAGGGGGTTCGCGAGAACCTCGACCCCAAGGCCGCCGGCCTGCAACTGGAGATCATCGCCGAAGCGGCGCGCAATCCGCGCATCGCCGAGGTCGTGCGCGCAGCCGACCGTCAGATCCGTGAAAGCCTTGCGGAGACCTTTCGCACCGCACGCAAGACCATGGGCCACAAGGAAGATGAACAAGTGATCAGCGCCCTGACCGAACTACTTGCGGCGATGTTCGAAGGTCTGGCGATTCGCAGCATTCGCAACCCCGACATCGACACGGTCATGCTCACCGGAATGTTCCAGCGTGTGATCACCGCGGTCGTCGCAGGCGCACCGACCGAGGAATTGCAGAATAACTGAGAGCACCGGCTCGCGCCGGTCGTCATGAATCAGGATCGCCGATAGGCAGGCAGTCGCTTCGCCACGGGTTCGAGTTGAAAACGCGGATACACCGGCAAGCCATTGCGGAAAGCCGGCCTGACCTCACCCTCGATCAGCGGCCTGAGATGAACTCTGGCGAGTTCGCTCACCTGTAATCCATCTTCACGAATGAACGCTGCCGGCACACGCCGTTCGAGATTCGCGATATCAGCGGCGGGCACAGCGCGAACAGTCCATTGATAGGGTTCATCCGCGGTCCGCTGTATCGCGACCATCGCCCCATCGATACCATCGAGTGCAAACGCGACCGCGGCATGTCCGACCGCGCGCGCCTGCGCATGATCGGTGCCCGAAACAAGGTGGCCGGCGGCACGCTGCAGGTAATCGGGAATCGCCCAATGACTCTTGTAGCCGAAAGTGGTCTGGATCAGGCGCGAGATGCACTGCCCCGCACCGCCCAGCTGCACATGGCCCTTGCGGTCATCGGCCTGCTGCATCACCGGCGTACCATCCAGGTGGCGAATGCCTTCCGAAACCGTGATCGCGCAATAACCCAGGCGCTCGACCGTCGCTCTCACGGCTGCAAGCAGCCGGGTCTCGTCGAGAGGCACTTCCGGCAACAGGATCAGGTGCGGCGGGTCGTCGGGCCCTTCGGATGCGAGCGCGGTGGCAGCAGCCAGCCAACCGGCGTTGCGGCCCATGACTTCCATGACGAACACGCGCCCAGTGCGGCTCGCCATTGCATCGAGATCGCGTCCAGCTTCGAGCATTGCGATGGCGACATACTTTGCAGCCGATCCAAAACCGGGCGAGCAATCAGTACCTTCCAGATCGTTATCCACCGTTTTGGGCACGCCGATACACACCAGCGGATAGTTGCGCGCGCGCGCAGCCTGCGACAACTTGGCAACCGCATCCATCGAGCCGTTGCCACCGTTGTATAGAAAGTAGCCGATCCGATGCGCCGCGAACACCTCGAACACACGCTCGAACTGCGCAGGATTGTCTGCGATCGTATCGAGATCGAAGCGACAGGCGCCGAATACACCACCCGGCGAATGCGCCAGCGCCTCAAGATCTGCGGCAGAAAACGACGCAGTATCCACCAGATCCTCGTCCAGCACCCCGAGAATGCCGTGGCGTGCCGCGTAGATGCGCCCGATCGCCGGACCCGCGGCGCGCGCAGCCTCGATCACGCTTGCCGCCGAGGCATTGATGACCGCGGTCATGCCGCCCGATTGGGCATAGAGAAGATTCTGATGATTCATTGGATCCTGAAAATGAAAAGCGCGCCCGACCGGCTGTTGCCGAAAACCGGGCGCGCCACGACGCTTGACGGGTGTTCAGCCGGCGAGCGCGGCAAAAGCCCTGGCGGTGATGTCTTCTACTGACCCCACACCGGCGATCTTGCATACCCGTGGAGCCTTGGCGTCACCGGTTGCAGCCCAGCGGGTGTAGTACTCGACCAGCGGCTTGGTCTGGGCATGGTAGACCTCGAGGCGCTTCTTCACGGTTGCCTCGGCGTCGTCTTCACGCTGGATCAGCGCTTCACCGGTCACATCGTCCTTGCCATCGACCTTGGGCGGGTTGTACTTGAGATGATAGGTGCGCCCGGATGCGAGGTGTACGCGCCGACCGCTCATGCGTTCGATGATGTCGGCATCGGGCACATCGATCTCGAGCACCACGTCGAGCGGCACACCCGCATCCTTCATCGCATCGGCCTGGGGGATGGTGCGCGGAAAGCCGTCGAACATGTAGCCGGCCTTGCAGTCATCCTGCAACAGACGGTCCTTCACCAGCCCGATGATCAGGTCGTCCGAAACCAGCCCACCTGCATCCATGACCTTTTTGGCTGCAATGCCCAATTCGGTGCCCGCCT
This sequence comes from Zoogloeaceae bacterium, assembly GCA_016790005.1. GTDB lineage: Bacteria > Pseudomonadota > Gammaproteobacteria > Burkholderiales > Rhodocyclaceae > UBA2357. Next base: position 8,011 of record JAEUNS010000043.1, on the reverse strand, counting down.
TGACTGCGGCGCGCAACATGTCGCCCGTCGAAATCTGCGGAATCCCGAACTTTTCCTTGATGTAATTCGCCTGTGTGCCCTTGCCGGCTCCCGGCGGCCCCAAAAGAATCAAACGCATACTCCCTCCCTGACATTTTTCGCGCACTCATTGTGCGCAGGTTGTTATTGCACAATTCCAAAGCGCGAACTTAACCGAGTCCCTCGAGCCGGTCAAACACCGCCCTCACCCGCGCGAGATCGTCCGGGGTGTCGACGCCCGCCTGCGGTGCCTTCGCAATCGTATGGACTGCGATCCGGTATCCGTGCCACAGCACGCGCAACTGCTCAAGCGCCTCCCAGTGCTCGAGCGGCGAGGGTTCTAGACCCGCATACTGACGCAGAAACGCAACCCGATAAGCGTAGATGCCGACATGGCGCAAAACCGGTAGATCAGCTGGCAACGTATCATGACTGATGGCGAAGGCATCGCGCGCCCACGGAATCGGCGCACGCGAGAAATACAGCGCCCGCCCCTGGCGATCGCACACCACCTTGACCACATTCGGATTGAAGACGTCGGGCGCCTCGTGCAGCGCATGCGCGGCCGTGGCGACTGCTGCCTGCGGGTCGGCAGCAAGGGCTGCGGCCACATCGGCCACGATCTGCGGCTCGATCAGCGGCTCATCACCCTGAACATTGACCACGATGTCGTCGTCGGACCAACCGAGCGTCTGCACCACCTCGGCGAGCCGGTCAGTGCCACTCGGGTGATCGCTGCGGGTGAGCATCGCATTGCCGCCAGCCGCCCGCACGGCATCGACGACGCTTGGATCATCGGCGGCAACCCATACCGACTGAGCCCCCGCCAGGTGTGCACGCTCGAGCACCCGCACCACCATCGGTTTGCCCGCAATATCCGCAAGCGGCTTGCCCGGCAGACGGGTCGAGGCCAGACGGGCCGGAATCACCACCTGAAATTGCATGTTGTTCAACTCGATTCTGTTCGGTTCAACGCAGCGCGTCGACCTCGGTTGCGCTCAACTCGCGCGCCTCGTCCTCGAGCATGACCGGGATACCATCCCGAATCGGAAAGGCCAGGCGATCTGCCTTGCAGACGAGTTCCTGCCGATCTTTGAGATAATCCAGTGGCCCCTTGCAAATCGGGCACACGAGAATATCAAGCAGCCTGGTGTCCATTCAGCAGTTTCTCCAGAATCCGGTCGAAAGCACCATCGGGAATGGTGGCTGTTACCGGGAGTTCCCATGCGTTGTTCGGTGCGAAAGTTGCGCATTTTACCGCATCCTTCGAGGTCATGATGAGCGGATCGTCAGACCCGAAGCGCAGATCCTCGGCACAGAAGTCATGATGATCCGGAAACGGGTGTGGAACCACCTGCAAACCGAACGCCTCGAGCTGACCAAAGAAACGCTCCGGCCGTCCGATGCCGGCGACCGCATGCACCCGCCGCCCGATCAGCGCCTCAAGCGGCAGCGGCGCACGCACCACGCCCGGGCCGACCGGCAGCAGCAATCGCCCCTCGAGCGCCATCGAAAAAACCGGCACGGCTGCAATCGCGCCGACCGTTTCCGCTGCGAGCACACCATGTGCGATCACCAGGTCCACGCTCGCCAGGCGCCCGAGCGGCTCGCGTAGCGGACCGGCGGGCAACAGCAGCGCATTGGCCATGACACCCTGATCGACCACCGCCAGTTCAACATCACGATGAAGGCGGTAATGCTGCATGCCATCATCGGACACGATGACGTTGCAGCCGGGATGCGCCGCGAGCAAGGCCCGCCCGGCCGCCGCGCGATCCGCCCCGACGGCCACCGGGCAAGCCACGCTGCGCGCCAACAGGAGCGGCTCGTCGCCGACTTGTGCGGCGTCATCGTTCGCAGCCACCAACCTGACCCCACTCGCTATACGTCCGTAACCTCGGCTCACCACGCCCGGGGCGTAGCCGTGCATGCGCAGTTGCGCGACCAGCCATTGGACAACTGGAGTTTTGCCGCTACCGCCCACGGCGATGTTTCCGACCACGATGACTGGCACCTGAAGATGCTCGACCTTCAAGCGGCCAGCACGGTAGAGGCCACGGCGAATAGCCGCAATCGCACCGAAGAGCCAGGTCAGCGGCCACAGCAAAAGGGTGCGCCAGTCGCTACGCGAACGCCAGAAGCGTGGCGTCGATCTCGGCATCAGATGGGGTTGGCAAACATCGCGACCGCGTCCGCCGCAATCAGTCTGCGGGCGCCTGGATCGCAAACGTGATGTGCGAGAGCCCGGCCCGCTGTGCGGCCTGCATCACGTCGATCACACTCTGATGGGCCGCCTTGGCATCCGCGTTGATCACCACCACAGGATCGGCGTTGCCGGCCGGCACGGCCCGCCCGATTGCGGCGGCAAGATCGACCACGGCCTGAGAACCCACGAGATTGCCATTCACGATCACATCACCCGCAGCGGTGATGGCGACCGTGATCTCGTCGGGTGCGCCGTCCGACGCCACCGTTTCAGCCGTCGGCAGGTTGATCTCCAGGTTGGAAACCTTCGAGAAGGTGGTCGTAAGCATCAGGAAGATCAAGATGACGAGCACTACATCGATCAACGGTATCAGGTTGATCTCGGGCTCACCCTGACGGCGGCGGTGCTGAAAATTCATTTACGCACCATCAGTTGCGCCGCTCGCCATGCACCACGTCGACAAGACGGATCGCCTGCTGCTCCATTTCGATCACGAAGCTGTCGACCAGGGCGCGGAAGTGCCGCCAGAAGATCGTCGCGGGAATCGCGATGATGAGACCCAGCCCGGTCGTGTTCAGCGCAATCGAGATGCCCTGGGCCAGTTGCGCCGGGTTCGCGCCATTGACCCCTTGCGACGAGAAGATCTCGATCATCCCGACAATCGTTCCAAACAGCCCCATCAGGGGACTGATGGCTGCAATCGTTCCGAGCGTCGTGAGGTAACGCTCAAGCTCGTGTGCAACCGCTCGGCCGGTTTCCTCGATCGACTCCTTCATGATTTCACGCGAACTGTTCATGTTACGCAGGCCTGCCGCCAATACCCGGCCAAGCGGTGAGTGGGCGCCTACACTCGTGACCATCGCCGGCGTGACACCTCGCCCCCTTACATCTCCAACAACCTGGTCGAGCAGGTTTGCGGGGACAACGCGCGATCTACGCAAAGCCATCGAGCGCTCGATGATCAGCGCCACCGCGATGACTGATGCCAGCAGCAGAGGCCATATGGGCCAGCCCGAAGCCTGAATGATCGCGAACACGCGCACCTACTCCCCAACGAGAAAGCACGAACTCTAGCGCCCGCTGCACCCGAGGGCAAGGCCGATCCGGCCGGCATGCCCCTCGCGCCCGAGCTGCATCAGCCTGTTCTGCTGAAGCCGGGCGGAGTTGCGAGAAATCCACAGAAGCTGTGGATAACTTTGTGGACTACCTTTTTACACGCGCCCAGAACCGAGACGTGGCAAGCCCTTGATGCCGGCGATGCAAAATTGAGCAAAAATTAAGTCTTTTATTTTCAATACTTTGAAAACTCGCCCTTGTTTCGCAAGGTTTTTCATGCGGCGCTTGACAGCCGTTCTTGCTTGTGGATTTCCTAGCTGAGCACTGCCATCGCCGCCCGTCGCTGCGGCTATTCCGGTCGTTCTACCCACCGCCCTTCGTCGTCCCGGGTTAGAATCTTGGCCCCCAATCGATCGGCGCAAAAGCCACATGCCAGGCCCTGCCGGCACTCATCCATGACCATCCGCGACGGCAACGACAGTGGCACAGACCTGGCTGAGCCCAGCACCGTGCTCAGCGTCTCGGCGCTCAACCGGCTGGCTCGCCAACGGCTGGAGGCCGCCTTTCCGCCCATACGCGTGCTCGGCGAGGTCTCCAACCTCACCCGCGCGCCCTCGGGGCATCTCTACTTCACCCTTAAGGACAACGAGGCCCAGGTGCGCTGCACGATGTGGCGTAACCGTGCGCAACTGCTCGCGTTCAGGCCCGAGAACGGGATGCGGGTCGAGGTACGCGCGCTGGTAACCCTGTACGAAGTACGTGGTGAATTTCAGCTCACGGTCGAGAGCATCGGCAATGCCGGCCAGGGCAACCTGTTCGAAGCCTTTCTGAGGTTAAAGGACAGGCTGGCAGCCGAAGGCCTGTTCGATCCGGCAATCAAGCGCAGCCTGCCGCGGTTTCCACGCCGCATCGGAATTGTCACGTCGCCAGGCGGCGCCGCGTTGCAGGATGTTTTGGCGAGCTTGCGACGGCGGGCTCCGCATCTTGGCGTGATCGTCTATCCTTCGATCGTTCAGGGCTCGACCGCCGCGCACGAGTTAACCCGCGCCCTGAGGACCGCCGCAGGCCGCGCCGCCATCGACGAGGTCGATGTCATTCTGCTGGTGCGCGGCGGCGGCAGCATCGAAGACCTGTGGGCCTTCAATGACGAGGGCCTTGCCCGTGCGATTCGCGCCTGCCCGGTGCCGGTGGTCTCGGGGGTCGGTCATGAGACCGATTTCACGATCGGCGATTTTGCGGCGGATCAGCGCGCTACCACGCCGACCATGGCGGCCGAGCTGGTTTCGGCAGGCTATCACGCCGCCACCCGGGAACTCGCGGCACTTGCCGGGAAACTCTCCACCGCGATCAGAGCGCGTCTTAGCAATCACACCCAGCGCCTTGACCGGGCCGGCATGCGCCTGACCCATCCGCGCGAGCGTCTGGCGCGCATGGGCGAGCGACTTCAGCAACTTGAGCAGCGGCTCGGCGCGGCCTTGCGCCTGAGGCTGGAGCGCGGGCGCGCTGCGAGCGCCCTTGCAGCCCAGCGACTCCAGTTCGCACGGCCACGACTTGCGCAGGCAAAGAACACCCTCGATGCGATCGATCAGCGCCTTGGTCGCAGCATCGCCGCGCAATTGCGCCTGCAGCGGGCGCGGCTGGAAGCCACAGCGAGCCATCTCGAGCACCTGAGCCCGCAAGGCGTGCTCGCGCGCGGTTACAGCATCACACGCGATGCACGCGGCCGGATTCTTCGCAACAGCGAGGCCGTCGCGCCTGACGACACGATATCGATCCAGCTGGCCCACGGCAGCCTGGCTGCCCGGGTGAGCGGCGTGATAAAAGACAACATGCCCGACAGTTCCGGCCGCTGACATTGCATCGAATGGCCAGGCCGCCAAAGCAGTTTGCAAGATCGGACTAATCCCGACTAGAATTGTCGGGCTTTGAACTGCCACAGGAGAGAACCATGGAACACACGCTACCGCAACTGCCCTACGCCAAAGACGCCCTTGCCCCGCACATTTCGGCCGAAACCCTCGAGTTTCACTACGGCAAGCACCATCAGGCCTACGTCACCAACTTGAACAACCTGATCAAGGGCACCGACTTCGAGAGCCTCGACCTCGAGGCGATCGTCAAGAAGGCGCCGGCGGGCGGCATCTACAACAACTCCGCACAGGTCTGGAACCATACCTTCTTCTGGAGCAGCATGAAGCCGAACGGCGGCGGCGAGCCGACCGGTGCGCTGGGCGACGCAATCAAGGCCAAGTGGGGCTCGTTCGAGGACTTCAAGAAGGCCTTTACCGCCTCAGCAGTCGGCAACTTCGGCTCCGGCTGGACCTGGCTGGTCAAGAAGGCCGACGGCTCGGTCGACATCGTGAATATGGGTGCCGCCGGTACCCCGCTGACCACCGGCGACAAGGCCCTGCTCTGTATCGACGTGTGGGAGCATGCCTACTACATCGACTATCGCAATCGCCGTCCCGACTTCGTTGCGACCTTCCTGAACAGCCTCGCCAACTGGGATTTTGCCGCCAGCAATTTCGCCTGATTTGGCTGTTACGACGTAATCGAGGCCCCGCACGGGGCCTTTTTTTTGATGCTCGAAATCCTTCATCAAGACGACCATCTGGTCGCTATCCACAAGCCTGCCGGCCTGCTCGTTCACCGTTCGATGATCGATCGGCATGAGCAGCGATTCGCTGTTCAGATGTTGCGCGATCAACTGGGCCGCCGTGTCTATCCTGCCCACCGCCTCGACAAGGGCACTTCGGGCGTATTGCTGTTCTGTCTCGATCAGCACGCTGCGGCAGCGCTTGGCCGGGCATTCGAATCGGGCGAAGTCGCCAAGCGCTATCTCGCGATCGTGCGTGGTCATCCGCCAGAGGCAGGCCTGATCGACCACCCATTGATTCGCCAGGTAGACGCCTATGCCGCCGATGCGCGTTTCCGACCCGATCAACCCCCGACCTCAACCCAAACCGCCCAGACCCGCTTCCAGCGACTCGCCGCGGTCGAGTTGCCCTACGCGGTGGATCGCTATCCGAGCAGTCGCTACGCCCTTGTTGCACTCATGCCGATCACCGGGCGACAGCATCAACTGCGTCGCCACATGAAACACCTTGCGCATCCGATCATCGGTGACGCAACCTATGGCAAGGGACGCCACAACCGCTTCTTTGCGACACATTACGGCTCACAGCGAATGTTGCTCGCCTGTGTGGCGATGCGCTTCAGGCACCCGGTCACGAACGCCCAGATGGAAATCATCGCGCCGCCATCGCCCGATTTTACGGATGTGGCCACGGCACTCGGCTGGCGCAACGCGTTGCAGCTCGGACTTTATGCTGCGACGGATTCATAGCAGAATGTCGGGCTGATCGATCACGAAAGCGCCCAAACAAATGAACCCCCTACTCCAGGTCCGCGCACAGGGCCAGCAAATCTGGCTCGACAATCTCTCACGCACGCTTTTGAATGACGGCCATCTGGCCCGGCTGATCGAAGACGATGGCATTGCAGGGGTCACGACCAATCCGTCGATCTTCCACAAGGCCATTGCAGATGGCCGCTACTACGAAGACGACCTGGCCGCGCTCAAGGCCCGCCCGCTCGAGGCCGAGGCACGCTACGAAGCCCTGGTGATTCCGGATGTTCAACGTGCCTGTGATCTGCTGCTCGCGAGCTTCAAGCAAAGCCATGGCGATGCCGGCTATGTGAGTCTCGAGGTTTCGCCCGCCCTGGCCCATGATGCCGTCGCAACCGTTGCCGCCGGCCGGCGCCTGGCCGCTGCGGTGGCACGCCCCAATCTGCTGATCAAGGTGCCAGCCACCCACGCCGGCCTCGAGGCGATCGAACATCTCATTGGTCTTGGCATCAACGTCAATGTGACACTGATGTTCTCGCTCGCCCATGTCGATGCGGTGGCCGATGCCTATCTTCGCGGACTCGAGCGACTGCACGACGCTGGCGGCGACGTCTCAAAAGCGATGTCGGTGGCGAGCCTGTTTCTCAGCCGGGTCGATTCACTCATCGACCCCTTGCTTGCCAAACATGGCGATCAGGTACAGTCGCTCCAGGGCAACACTGCGCTCGCGCTCGCGCGACTTGCCTATGAACGCAACCGCGGCACGTTTTCAGACGCGAGGTTCACTACCTTGCGCGCGCTCGGCGCACGGCCGCAATACATGCTCTGGGCGAGCACCGGAACCAAGAACCCGGCCTACAGCGATCTGCTCTATGTCGAAGGGCTGATCGGCCCGGAAACCGTGAACACCCTGCCGGATGCAACCCTCGCGGCATTACGCGACCATGGCAAGGTTGGGGCGACGCTGAATACCGGAATGGAGGCGGCCCACCACCAGTTCGCAGCCCTTGAAGCACTTGGGATCGATATCGATGAAGCCGGCGAGGCGTTGCAGCGCGATGGATTGCAGCAGTTCTCGACGGCCTTTGCTGCATTGCTCGCCCTCACCAGCTAGGACTGCAAGCTGTACGGCGCATCGGCGCCAACAACCCGGCCCCCAGGACGCCTCCCCTTTCAAGGGGAGGCGTCCTGGGCTCCTAAGGCGCAGGGCTCAGGCAGCGATCGCCTTGCGGCCGATGAGTTCGTGACGCGGCACCCCGCGCTGATCGCTCGAATTGCCTAGCAATTCCTTCATGTCGAGAATCAGCACGATCTGCCCGTTTGCGAGCGTAGTGACGCCGGCCACGCCCTTGGGGCGGAACGCATCCAGTGACTTGATCACC
>JAEUNS010000033.1 GCA_016790005.1 Zoogloeaceae bacterium | reverse complement strand
TTCAAGACCTCACCATCCACCATGCAGCTCGAAATTGCCGACATCACCCATGCCATTCAGCTTGCGGTGGCACCTGTATTCCTGCTTACCGCAATCGCCACGGTGATCAACGTGCTGAGCGGCCGGCTGTCGCGCATCGTGGACCGCCGCCGGGTGCTCAATGGGCGGATCGCGACCGCGGCCAACAGTGAGCAGGTGGCAGACGATGTCGAGGAACTGCAACTGCTGGAACAACGCAGCAAGCTCATCTATCACGCGATGTTCTTTTCGGTGCTCGGTGCGCTGCTGGTCTGCCTGGTCGTGGCCACGGCCTTTCTCGGCACGATGGTGAGCTTCAACGTCGGTGCGGGCGTTGCCGTTTTCTTCGTGCTCGCGATGGCATCCTTGATCCTGTCGCTGACCCACTTTCTGCGCGAGACTTACCTGGTGGTGCGGCAACGCGGCAAGCACTGGCGCTGAGCCCTGCACCGATGCAGCTAACGGCTCTTCGATGCGAGGCTGCGCCAGTTGCCCACGCCAGTCGCACGCAGCAATCGGCTGGCGAACGCGCGGGCGGCAGCCAGAGACCGGCATGCTTCGGTCGACAGCGCACTTCCAAGACCGAACTCCCGCGCGGCGATGCCCAGCGCGAAAGCCGGTGGCGCCGGCCCGGCACAGATCTCTTCGAACACTGCGAGCACCTGCATCGGCGACAGGGCGTGCGAGAACACGCCACGATCGCCACCGGCATGAATCTCGCGAAAAAAGTAGTCCTCTTGCAGGCGGAGCTCGGCATCGATGAACAGGGCGAGGTCCGCCTCGGCGAGTTCCAGTGCGTGCTCGATCTGAAGCTGGAAGTCGACGATCACGCGCGCAGACACCGGCAACAGCGGTTCGATCGCAGTCAGCAGCGCCGGCCCTAGCCCGTCGTCGCCACGCGATTCATTGCCGACGACGAACAGCACAAGGCGGGTAGCCTCAATCACGCCTGAAACGCTCGAAAATGCTGCCGTCCGGCGCCTGCAGTTCGAGAACCATCGGCATCTTGCCCAGTGCGTGGGTGGCGCATGACAGGCAGGGATCGAAGGCGCGGATCGCGACTTCGATATGATTGAGCAGCCCCTCGGTGAGCTTGCGCCCCGACAGGTAGCGCGACGCAACGGTCCGAATGGCGGTGTTCATCGCCTGGTTGTTGTGGGTGGTCGAGACGATCAGGTTGCACATGCTCACCAGATCGTCGTCTCCGACGCGGTAATGGTGTATCAACGTACCGCGCGGCGCTTCGATGATGCCCACGCCTTCGCGTGCGCGCGGCCCGCTCGCCATCAACTCGCCGGACATCAGATCGGGGTCGTCCAGCATGCTGCGGATGACCTCGGCCGCATGCAGCATCTCGATCATTCTGGCCCAGTGATAGGCAAGCGTCGCATGCACCGGTCTGCCGGCGCCGTGCGCGACGAACTCCTGTCGTTCCACCTCGGCGAGCGGGCTCGGGATGAAATCGCAGTTCTGCACCCGCGCGAGCGGCCCAACCTTGTACCAGCCCGCATCCGGCCCACTCTCATGCATGAACGGAAACTTCATGTAGCTCCATGAGCGGACCTCTTCATGGATGACCTGGTCGTAGTCCTGGTCGGCCACGCCGTCGAGAATGATCGCACCCTCCGCATCGCGAAAACGCAGCGCCCCACCATAGAGATCCATCGCGCCATCGGCCCTGACCAGGCTCATCATGCGCGAATCGAAGGTACCGAAATTGTCGTAAAGCTCGGGCACGGCCCGGTGCAGGCGCTTGACCAGCGCAACCGCATCCTGCGACCAGCTCACCATCTTGTCGGCATCGGCCGCGAGCATGGCGCGGTCGTCGGCGGACAGATGGCGGTTCATGCCACCGGGCACCGCGCCGGTGCCGTGAATGCGCTTGCCCGCGGTCGCACGAATCACCTCCTGCCCGAACTTGCGCAACAGCACGCCCTGGCGCGCCACCTCGGGATACTCGCCGGCAACGCCGACGATGTTGCGCCGCCCGACGTCCGACTCGAAGCCGAACAACAGGTCGGGTGACGACAGGTGAAAGAAGTGCAGCGCATGCGATTGCAGAATCTGGCCGTAGTGCATCAGGCGACGCATCTTCTCGGCGCTGGCCGTAACCTGTGGCGCACCGACGATATGGTCGAGTGCCTTGGCCGCCGCCAGGTGGTGGCTGACCGGGCAGATGCCGCACAGGCGCTGCACCATCACCGGTACCTCCCAGTAGGGGCGGCCCTGGATGAAGACTTCGAAGCCCCGGAACTCGACGATGTGCAGGCGTGCCTCGCGCACTTGGTCGTCTTCGTCGATCAGCAGGGTAACCTTGCCATGGCCTTCCACCCGCGACACCGGGTCGATGACGACCCGGCGCAGATTCTGGCGGTTGTCGGCGGTTTCAAGTGCGGCGGACATCGTTGAACCTCAGTCGAAATGCATCAGCGAATGGGTGAGGCGCGGCGTGCGCCCGGCTATCAGGTCGGACAGGAACTTCCAGATCGTCGGCCCCGAGGGCGGGCAGCCGGGAATGAAATAATCGACCCGCACCACTTCGTGAATCGGATGAACCTTGTCGAGCAACAGCGGCAGCTCCGGGTCGTTGGGCACCTGTCCGCCACTGAGTCCGTCGCGAAACTCGTAGACCTCGCGCAGGCAGGCACCCAGCTCGAGATGGTTGCGTTGGGCGGGCAAGCCGCCATTGATCGCACAGGCGCCGACGGCGATCAAGGTCTTACAGTTGTTGCGAAACTCGCGCAGCACGTGCACGTTTTCGGCATTGCACACCCCGCCCTCGATCAGCCCGATGTCGCAGGGCCCGCAATGCTTGATGTCGGTGAGCGGCGAGCGGTCGAACTCGACCAGCTCGACGAGTTCGAACAAATGCTCGTCGATATCAAGAAACGACATGTGGCAGCCGAAGCAGCCGGCGAGCGAGGTGGTGGCGATACGCAGCTTGGGTCGAGTCATTTTTCGGCCTCCATCGACACCTGGCTGATCGGCTTTTCGTCATAGATGCGCTGGCCGATCGGCACGGCGAAGCCAACCCGCTTGCGCAGGATCACGCCCACCGGGCAGATGTTGGCGGCCAGGTCGTCACGGCTGAAATCGGTGTCACCCAGCCGCCCGGATTCGGCGCTCACCACCAGGTGCTTGTGAATGCCGCGGTTGGTGAGCGAGAACACGCTCTTCTTGTCGACATCACGGCTCGCCCGCACGCACAGCTCGCAGAATATGCAGCGGTTGAACTCCAGCAACATGTCGGGATGCGAGGCATCGACCGGCCTGTCGGGGAAGATGTGGTTGAAGCGCGCGCTGGTCATCTCGAGCTCATAGGCCAGCGCCTGCAACTGGCAGTTGCCGCTCTTCTCGCACGAGGGGCAGAAATGGTTGCCCTCGACGAACAGCATCTGCAGCAACGCACGCCGCTCGGCGTTGATCTCGGGCGTATTGCTCTCGACCTCCATGCCCTCCTTCGCCGGTAACGCGCATGACGACACATGCCGCCCGCCCACCTTGACGATGCACAGCTTGCACGAACCATGTGGCGGAAAATCCGGATGCCAGCACAGATACGGTATGAAATGCCCGGCCGCGCGGGCCGCCTCCATGATCGTCTGCCCGTCCTCGAACGCGACCGGCTGGCCATCGAACATGAATCTGCGGGTCATCGCTGGGTCTCCTTCTTGCGGTCGAGGTGGGCCGCCGCGTCGTCGCGTCCAGTGATCCGGCGCGCGGTCGCAAGCGCGGCGTCGAGGTCGAACGCGGGTTCAAAGTGCAGTGACTCGAGCCTGCGCTCGAAGGTCGGACGAAACTTGACCAGCGTATCGATGACCGGATTGGGCGCCGACGAACCCAGCCCGCAGTGGCTGGCATTCTTCAACAATCGCGTCACCCATTCGATATCGGCCAGATCGGGCTTGGCGCCATGACCGCTCGCGAGCTTGTCCATGTAGCCCTTGAGGAGCGAGGTACCGACCCGGCATGGGGTACAGAATCCACAGCTTTCATGGGCAAAGAAATCGACGAAATTGCGCGCGATCTCGAACGCATCGCGGCCGGAATCGAACACCATGAACGCCCCGGCGGTGGGCACATCCTCGAACGCGACGCGGCGGTGAAACTCGTAGCCCGCAATCAGCACCCCCGACGCCCCACCCGCTTGCACGGCCTGGGCATCACTCGCGCCACAGTCCTCGAGCACCCGCTCGATCGACACGCCGAACGGATACTCGTAGATGCCCGGGTAGGCACAGTCGCCCGACACCGACAGCAGCTTGGTGCCGGTGGATTGCGCCGTGCCGGTTGCGGCAAACGCCTCGCCGCCCTCAAGCGCCACCAGCGTGGTCTTGGCCAGGGTCTCGACATTGTTCACCACCGTCGGGCGGCCGAGGTAACCATGGGTGACCGGAAACGGCGGTCGAATCCGCGGCGTCCCGCGCTTGCCCTCCAGCGACTCAAGCAGCGCGGTCTCTTCGCCGCAAACATAGGCGCCCGCGCCAAGATGGATGTCGATATCGAAGTCAAACCCGGCCTGGCCACGAATACCCGCACCCAGCAATCCTGCCGCGCGCCGGCGCTCCAACACCGCCTGCAGGTGTTCGAGCAGATAGCGGTACTCGCCACGCAGATACATGAAACCCTTTTGCGCGCCGGTCGCCCAGGCCGCCAGCGTCATGCCCTCGAAAACCAGGTCGGCATGGCTCGCGAGCAGCACCCGGTCCTTGAAGGTGCCCGGCTCGCCCTCATCCGCATTGCAGACGATAACCTTGTCCGCACCGTCCGCATCACGACAGGCCTTCCACTTGACCGCGGTGGTAAAACCAGCGCCACCCCGCCCACGCAGCCGGGAGCGTTCCATCTCGGTGAGCCAGCCCTCACGCCCGACCCGTATCGCGGCGCGCAGCGCGTCACCGGGTGCCGCGGTCGAAGCCAGCAACGCGTCGCGCCGGCGAATATTGTCTTCCACGTTGAAGAATGCCGCCGGCCAGGCTGAAACCGGCACCTGCTGGCGCACGAGCTCGGCGATTTCGTTGATACGGCGATGGTCCAGACGCGTCACCGGTCGGCCATTGATCAGCGCCGCTGGCCCCTGGTCGCACATGCCGGTACACGAAGTGGTGGTGATGCTGACCAGACCGTCCTCCGACAGTTTGCCCGGCTCCACCCACAGCTTGCTGCACAAGGCCTGCATCAGCGCGGGCGCGCCCAGCATGCGGTCGGTGATGTTGTCGGAAAAGAGGATGCGGTAGCGCCCGACCGGGCGCGAGTGCAGAAAACTGTAGAAACCCGCCACCCCCTCGACCCGGGCGCGCGGCAGATCGAGCGCTTCGGCGATCAGGCTGAGGCAATCGGCCGGAAGGTAACCAATTACATCCTGCACCTGTATGAGTATCTGCAACAACTGCGAGGGGTCTGCCCCATGACGGGTAACGATCTCGCTTACGCAACGCTCGATTCCTGGCATCGATCAGCACTCCAAAATGAAGGCATTTCCATTCTACTCGTGTTGTCTTTGTAGAAAATCGCACTTGTGTCGAATTCGAGCAATACCATACCGCGCCTGATAAGCTTGTGAGCTTCGATCATGCGCACCAATCCGGGAGTGAAAATCATGAAATCAAAGCCCTGGCTCACCCTTTCCGACGCGCGCAGCATCGCCGCGGCGGCCGAACAGGAGGCGATCCGCAACGGCTGGAGCGTCACAATCGCGATCTGCGATGACGGTGGCCACCTGTTGTGGCTGCAGCGCATGGACAATGCCCCGCTGATGAGCGCCGAGGTCGCGCCCGAGAAGGCCCGCACCTGCGTCCTGACCGGCAAACCCAGCAAGGTGTTCGAAGAGATGGTGAACAACGGCCGCTATGCCGCACTACGGCTGCCGGTGGTGCCGCTCGAAGGCGGCGAGCCGATCGTGGTGAGCGGGCAACTGGCCGGCGCCATCGGTGTTTCGGGGGTCAAGGCGGGTGAGGACGCACAGGTGGCGCGGGCAGGCGTCGCGGCAATCGCTGACAGCTAAGTGCGCGCAGCGTGCAACAGGCGCTCCAGATCGACATGTTCGGTGATCGCGTCGGCAAGCCTGTCCAGATCGGCCTGACGACGCTGGGCGAGATCCTGCTCCAACGGGTCCGACACGCCGGCCCAGCGCAGGATCGCACTCAGCGCCTCGGGGTGGTCGAGCAGTCCGTGCACATAGGAACCCGCCACCTGACCGTCCACCGACATGGCGCCGTCCGCCCGGCCGTCATCCAGTTGCACCAAGGGACGAGCCAATGCGCGTCCGCTCGTCGTGCCCAGATGGATCTCATATCCGCTCAGTCGTGCCGGCGCAAAAGCCAGTCGCCCCGAAACCTGCCGTAGCTGTTTCTCCCGACCGAGCGTGGTTTCGAGGTCGAGCCAGCCAAAACCTTCGATCTCCGCTCGCTCGCCTTCCATCCGCAGTGGATCGCGAACACTTCGCCCCAGCATCTGATAGCCGCCACACAAGCCGAGCACTTTGCCGCCATAGCGCAAATGGCGTTGCAGATACGTCTCCCAGCCCTGTGCCCGCAACCAGTCGAGGTCCGGGATGACACTTTTCGAACCTGGCAGGATCACCAGGTCAGCCGGTGGAATCGACTGCCCCGGCCCGATCCATGAAAAATCCACATCGGGATGCAGGCGCAGCGCGTCGAGATCGGTATGGTTCGAAACCCTTGGCACGACCGGAGCGATCGCCTTGAGCCGGGTGGCGGTCTTGGCCGGCTGAAAGCCGGCGATCGCATCCTCGGCATCCAGAAACAAGCCTTGCAGATACGGCAGCACCCCGAATACCGGCAGACCGGTGCGCGCTTCAAGCCAGTCAAGCCCCGGCTGCAACAGACCGATGTCGCCGCGAAAGCGGTTGATCACGAAACCGAGCACTCTGGCGCGCTCGCTGTCCGACAAGAGTTCAAGCGTGCCGACAAGATGCGCGAACACACCGCCCTTGTCGATATCTGCAATGAGGATCACCGGCACGTCTGCCGCTTCGGCAAAACCCATGTTGGCGATATCGCGATCGCGCAGGTTGATCTCCGCCGGGCTTCCCGCACCTTCCACCAACACGCACTCGTAGCCACTCACCAGGCGCTGCCACGATGCCATGACGGCCTGCATCGCGATCGGCTTGTAGTTGTGATAATCGCGCGCGGAAAGCTGCGCGCAGACCTTGCCATGAATGATGACCTGAGCACCGATGTCGGACGAAGGCTTCAACAACACCGGATTGAAGTCGGTATGCGGCGCTACCCCGGCAGCCAGGGCCTGCAAGGCCTGCGCCCGACCGATTTCCCCACCATCGGCGGTCACGGCCGAGTTCAGGGCCATGTTCTGCGGCTTGAACGGTGCCACCCGCCGCCCTCGGCGGGCGAGTACCCGCGCCAGCCCGGCCACCAGCGTGCTTTTACCCGCATCCGAAGTCGTTCCCTGAACCATCAACCTGAGTGATGCCGTCATCGCTTAGAATCTCCCCTGCGCGCCAAATGCGGCTTACCGCCGGCGCAAACCGACAAACCCCCGATTATCCCCGCCCGTCTCGAATGCTGTCACTGTTCATCAAGCTCGCCATCGCCCTGGCGTCAGACCGCCTGCTGGGCGAGCCGCGGCGCTGTCATCCCCTGGTCGGTTTCGGTCTTCTCGCCAACACCATCGAGCGCTTGACACGAGACCGCTTTGGCAGTGCCCGCAGGAGCGGCATCATCGCCTGGGCAACCCTCGTCGTACCCCTCGTAGGCATGGCATGGATCGCACGTTCAACCCTGCCGGGCGCCCATTGGGTGATCGATGTCGGCCTGCTTTACCTGGCGCTTGGCGGGCGCAGCCTCATCGAGCACGCCGAGGCCATTGCCGCCCCCCTCGAACGCAGCGATCTGCAGACTGCCCGCGAGAAACTGTCGCTCATCGTCAGTCGCGACACCCGCGACCTCGACCCCGAGGCCGTCGCCCGCGCCAGCGTCGAGTCGGTGCTGGAGAACGGCAACGACGCCGTCTTCGGCGCCATTTTCTGGTTCTGCGTGCTTGGCGGGCCCGGCGCGCTGCTATTTCGCCTCGCCAATACGCTCGACGCGATGTGGGGTTACAAAAACGAGCGCTATCTGCACTTCGGCTGGTTCGCTGCGCGCAGCGATGACCTGCTGGGCTGGCTGCCCGCGCGCCTGACTGCGCTCTCGTACGCCGTCCTGGGGCAGACCCGATCCGCGCTTCGATGCTGGCGCACCCAGGCCTCCACCTGGAGCAGCCCCAACGCCGGACCGGTCATGGCCGCCGGCGCAGGCGCGCTGGGCGTGCGCCTCGGCGGCGCAGCGAGCTATCACGGCCGAATCGAGACCCGTCCGCCGCTGGGTGAGGG
>JAEUNS010000386.1 GCA_016790005.1 Zoogloeaceae bacterium | reverse complement strand
GGTCGAGCATCAGCGCCTCGTAGTACTCATCGACCATGCGCTCGAGGTCGCGCGTGGGTCCATAGCTCTCGGCGCGGGTGAGCGGCGGCATCAGGTGGTCGATGATCACCGCCTGGGTACGGCGCTTGGCCTGAGTACCCTCGCCGGGGTCGTTGACGATGAAGGGATAGAGATGGGGCATGGGGCCGAAGACGAGATCCGGCCAGCATTCGTCCGAGAGCGCGACGCTCTTGCCCGGCAGCCATTCCAGATTGCCGTGCTTGCCCACATGCACAACGGCATCGCAACCCCAGTGCTCGCGCAGCCAAAAGTAGAAGGCCAGGTAGTGATGCGGCGGCACCAGGTCTGGGTCGTGATAGCTCGCCATCGGATCGAGTTGATAGCCGCGCGCCGGCTGGATGCCGACGAAGACCTGGCCGCAGCGCAGGCCGGCGAGCATGAAGCGCGGGCCGCTGGGGCCCTGGCGCAGCATCGGGTCGGCCTCGGGCGCCCCCCAGCGCGCGCTGAGGGCCGCGCGGCTGGCCTCGGGCAACGTGTCGAAGAACGCGAGGTAGTCGGCGAGCGCGAGACTCTGCCGTGCCGGGCGCTGCGCCCAGTGCGCCGGATCGTTGGTGATGCCCTCCTTCAATTGCGCCATCAGCACATCGCCATCCGCGGGCAGGTCCGCCAGCACATAGCCCTCGTCACGCAGGCGCATCAGGATCGCGATCACCGAGGCCGGGGTGTCAAGACCGACGCCATTGCCGAGGCGGCCCTCGCGGGTCGGATAGTTGGCGAGAATCAAGGCGATGCGCTTGTCACCATTGGGCAACGCCCGCAGCCGGCACCAGCGGCGCGCGAGCTCGGCGACGAAGTCCATTCGTTCGGGCTGCGGGCGGTACTGCACGACATCGCTCTGGGTGAGCGCCGAGCGATGGTCCAGGCCCTTGAAGCTCACCGCGCGGGTGATGATGCGGCCATCGACCTCGGGCAGCGCGATGTGCATCGCGATGTCGCGCGGCGCGAGGCCATGTGAATCAGCCCGCCAGGCTTCTTCGTTGCCGCCGGCGAGCACCAGCTGAAGTACCGGGATGTCGCCGGCCAGCGCGTGGTCGCCGGTGTCATCGAGCGCCGAGCGCGCGAAAGCGGTGGTGTTGAGGATGAGTGCCACATCGAGCTCGGCGGCCAGACCGCGCACTGTCTCGATCGACATCGGGTCTTTCAGCGAGGTGAGCGCGAGCGGCAGCGGGTTCATGCCGCGCGTGCGCAGCGTCTCGCACAGGTGCGCAAAGGCGGCGGTGTTGCCAGCCTGAAGATGCGCGCGGTAGAACAGCAGCAGCACGCACGGCGCACCCGCCTGCCAGTCGGCGTGCCAAGCATCGACCGAGCCAAGGTCGTGGCGGGGGTGGAACACCGTAACGCTGGGCAGCGCGCGTGGCGGCTCGGGCGCATCTGCCCGACCGAAGAACTGCCGCCCCAGGCAGCGGTAGAAGTTGCGTGCATTGGCCGGCCCGCCCTCACGCAGGTAGCGCCACAGGGTGCGCGCGAAGTCGATGTCCACCGTGCCCTTCATCAGCAGGTTGAGATCCTCGCTGCTGTCACCGGAGAACATCGCCAGCGCAATGCCGCGCGCGCGGCATAGATCGCCCACTTGCTCGGTGCCGTAGGGCCAGTAGCTCTCGCCGCCGAGATGGTCGATGACGATCACCCGTGCATGCCTCAGCACCTCGTCCACGTAGAGGTCTACCGAAGCCGGCTGGCGCAGGTGCAGCAGGTTGGCCAGCCGCACCGACGGAAAATCATTCGCAGGGCAGGCCGCGGCCAGCAGCGCCAGCGTGGTATCGGCAGCGCTGAGGACGACGATCTCGGCCGGGTCCTGCGCGATGCGCGTGACCACCGAGTCATCGTCGACGAAGCCGCCGGGCTGGGCTGCGAGCAGATGCATCAGGCCGTCTCGGCCAGGGCGGCACCCTGCAGTGCTGCGGTCAGCGCGGCGGTGTCGAGACCTTCGCCAATCAGTACCAAGCGGGTGCTCGGCGGCTCGCCGGACTGCCAGCGGCGGTCGAAATAGCTGTCGAAGCGGCGCCCCACGCCATGCACGACCAGCCGCATCGGTTTGTCCGCCAGCGCGACGAAACCCTTGACCCGGTAGATGGTGTGCGCCTGCACAAGCGCGTGCAGGATCGCGAACAGACGCTCGCGATCGACCACCGGCAGCACGATCGACACCGACTGGAACGCATCGTGATCATGGTCGTGGGCCTCGCCTTGCGCGTGGTCGTGGTGGCTGGCGCGCAGGTGGATGCTGTCTTCGGCGGCGGCATTCACACCCAGGATCAGATCGAGGTCGATCTGCCCGTGCTCGCTCGCCACTAGCTTGACCTCCGGCGGCACCTCCGCGCGCACCAAGGCCTCGACTGCGGCACGCGCGGCCGGATCGGCAATATCGGTCTTGGAGAGAATCACGATATCGGCGGCAGAGAGCTGGTCCTCGAACAACTCATGGAGCGGCGATTCGTGGTCCAGATTGGGGTCGGCGCGGCGCTGGGCGTCGACCGCGAGCGGGTTCGCGGCGAACTGTCCAGCCGCTGCGGCCGGCACATCGACCATGGTGACCACCGCATCCACGGTGCAAGCAAGCTTGACCTCGGGCCAGTTGAAGGCCTGCACCAGCGGCTTGGGCAACGCCAGACCGGAGGTCTCGATCAGGATGTGGTCGATGTCGTCGCGGCGGGCGATGAGTTCGCGCATCACCGGGTAGAACTCTTCCTGCACCGTGCAGCACAGGCAGCCGTTGGCAAGTTCGAACAGTTCGCCGGCCTTGGTGCTTCCGTTCTCATCGCAGCCGATCCCGCAGCCGCGCAAGATGTCGCCGTCGATGCCGAGTTCGCCGAACTCGTTGACGATAACGGCAATGCGGCGCCCGCCGGCGTTCGCGAGAATATGGCGCAGCAGCGTGGTCTTGCCGCTGCCGAGAAAGCCGGTAACGATGGTGGCGGGAATCTTGGGGCGAGTACTCATGCGCATGCTCCAGCGTGACGGGGTCGAATGATCAGAAGTCGATGCCGGCCTGCGCTTTCACGCCGGCCTTGAAGGCATGCTTGCGATCCGCGATCTCGCTCACCGTGTCAGCCAACTCCAGGAGCTCGGGTTTGGCCGCACGGCCGGTGATGATCACCGTCTGCAGCGGCGGACGGGCGCGGATCGCCGCAATCACGTCGGCTGCGTCGAGGTAGTTGTACTTGAGCATGTAGGTGAGCTCGTCGAGCAGCACCAGCTTGAGCGCCGGGTCGGCCAGCATGCGGGTGGCCTGCGCCCAAGCCTCGTCGGCAGCACGCTTGTCGGCATCCCAGTTCTGGGTATTCCAGGTAAAGCCGGTAGCCATGGCGTGGTACTGCACCGCCGGCACAATCGGCTGGGCCCGCAGAAAGACCACCTCGCCCGTGGCCTGGGTACCCTTGATGAACTGCACCACGCCGGCCGCCTGGCCGTGCCCGAGCGCCCGGTAAAGTGTGCCGAACGCCGAAGTGGTCTTGCCTTTGCCGTTGCCGGTGATCAGGATAACGATGCCACGCTCTTCCCGAGCCCGTTCGATGGCCGCGTCGACGACCTCTTTCTTGCGCTGCATGCGGGTGTTGTGGTTGTGCTTCTTGTCGTCTTCCATCGTTCCGGCTCCTCGGCTGAAGTGAGCCGGAGCACAAGCGGAGACGATGGACGGCAATTCGCGATTCGGACGACATGCCCGGAGCGAACGACGGGCGTGCGAGCCCGTGAGGCCAATCGGCAACCCGCCCGCACCCCGGGGCTCTTACCATTCAAGTCGAAAGGGTCGGTCTTCTGGCTCACCTTCATCCGGTCGCCGTCACCCTTCCCAGGGCAAAGTGCCCCAGTGGGTCTAGTATTGACGGCGCCGTCAGGCTTACAGCAGCGGGGACTGCGCCGGAATGGCACGAGCATGAACTCGCGCGTCACCGGACTTCCCGTTTCACCCCGTGCGCGGATGCGCTGGGGGCTCCCAATCGATGCTGGCCGAACTATACGCCGAGGCGAGTCCGGACGGCAAGCGCGACATTCTGGAATGCAGCTGACCTGAACACCAACAAGCGCGGAAACAATTGACGAGCGGAACCCGAGCTGCTGGCAAAAGCGCTCAGGCAAGCGTGGCCCTGAGAAAACCCCAGGCTCACGCGCAAATGGACTAGCTTTAATCCCTGCGTGATGGGCCGCGCTGCGCTTCTTCAATCAAAAGATTGGAAAGGCCTTGCGCGCGCGGCTACCTGCCCTACTCTCTGAAGTTCCCGAATTGCACCGGGAAATCAGTGACCTCTTTCTTGACCAACGCGATCGCCTCTTGAAGGATGTCGCGCTTTGCTCCGGTCACCCGTACCGCCTCGCCCTGGATCGAAGCCTGCACCTTCAACTTGCTGTCCTTGAGCATGCGGACGATGGTCTTGGAGAGTTCCTGATCGATGCCGACCCGGACCTTGACCTCTTGCTTGACCTTGTTGCCGCCTACCTTTTGCAGATCGCCATACTCGAGGCAGCGCACGTCGACCTTCTTGGACGTCATCTCGGGCAACAGAATTGCCTTCATCTGGTCGAGCTGAAAATCGCTGTCGCCAAACAGGGTCATGAGCTTGTCGCTCTGCTCGACGCGCGCGTCGGTGCCCTTGAAGTCGTAACGGTTGGTGATCTTGCGGTTGGCGACCTCGACGGCATTCTTGAGCGCAACGAGGTCGACTTCGGACGTGATATCGAAGGATGGCATGTTGAAATACTCAGCGAGTTCAGCCGCAGCGTGCCTGACCGGGGTCAGGCATAGTGGCAGATGTAGTGATAGGGCTCGCCCGCAACTTCGATATCGAAGCTCGAGTTCGCCGGCACTTCGAACGAGTCGCCGGCCGCATAGGTCGTCCATGCGCTGTCGCCCTTCATCCGAACCCGGCAACTGCCGCCGACGCATTCCATGATTTCGGCTGCGGCCGTGTTGAAGCTCAGCGTTGCCGGCAACACTACACCCACTGACTTGCGGGTGCCGTCCGGCAGCACAAATGCGTGGCTGACGCACTTTCCATCAAAGTACACATTGGCCTTGGTAAGCAAGGCCACGCCTTCGAACTTTTCGGTAACGCTCATGCTATTCCTCGATGCCTGCTTTTCTTGTGTGAATGGATTTACTCGATGCCCATGATGCGCTGGATGAAGCCCTTCGATACGAAACCGACGAAGCCGAGGCCGAGTGCGAGAAACATCCAGATGGTGCCGTACTTGCCCGCCTTCGACTT
>JAEUNS010000348.1 GCA_016790005.1 Zoogloeaceae bacterium | reverse complement strand
CTGACTGCCACGGTGGTCGTGAATCGTATCCGGGCCTTGGCCCTGACCGGCGGGCGGCGTGGTAAGGGGATACTGTTCCTGTGGGCTGCGGGCAACGACAACTGCCCGATCAATCATGTGAGCAATCGCGATGTGCCCTATTCGAACGGTTGGGGCGTGGTGTCGGGCGCATGGCGCTGGGTGGGCGTGCGCACCGCCCGGCGCTTCGAGAACAGCCTCGCAGAGGTTCCGGGCGTATTGCATGTGGCTGCGCTGGCCAGCACCGCGCGGCGCAGTCACTACTCCAACTACGGCAGTGGTGTCGATCTGTGTGCGCCGACCAGCAATAGCCATAGCTACTGGCGCATGGAGGTCGCCGGCCTGGGGGTGACGACCACGACCGGCGAGTCGGTGCGGGTGACCGCCGACTTTGGCGGAACCTCGAGTGCGACGCCACTCGTGGCGGGGGTCGCAGCCCTGGTGTTGTCGGCCAACCCGCAGCTCGCTGCGCTAGAGGTCGCGTCGATACTGTGCAGGAGTGCTTCGCGCGATCTTGACATGAGCCCTTATCCGCGCACGCCGCCGGCCAGTTTCGACCCAAACCCCACCTGGGACATTTCGCC
Source organism: Zoogloeaceae bacterium (assembly GCA_016790005.1). Lineage (GTDB taxonomy): Bacteria > Pseudomonadota > Gammaproteobacteria > Burkholderiales > Rhodocyclaceae > UBA2357. The sequence continues at coordinate 13,737 of JAEUNS010000348.1, read as the reverse complement.
GGTTGCTCCGTTCGATAGTGGCGGTTTCACTGACTCGGGGCTTCCGGACGGTAGCTGGAGCCCCTGGTTCGGCCATGGGCGGGTGGATGCCGCGGCGGCGGTGGCGCTGGCGCGGCAGGGGACGGTGATCACGCCACCGGCGGATACGCTCGCCGGGCAGTACCGCTCGACACCCGACAAGCCCATTCCCGACAATCAACCCGTCGGGGTGAGGGACGTCATTCGGGTCGGCGAGCAGGGGCTGCTCGCGTCGCTGGTGGTGGGGGTCGACATCAGCCACACGTTCATCGGTGACCTGGTGGTGAGCCTCATCTCGCCGTCGGGGCGCAGCGTGCGCCTGCATGATCGTGCCGGTGGCAATGCGGATGATCTGGTCCGGAGCTGGGATCTGGCCAGTCTGCCGATGCTTCAGGGCTTCATCGGCGAGCCGGCGGCCGGTGACTGGACGCTGGTGGTTCAGGATCTCGCGCCGGTCGATGCCGGCCGCTTGCGGGCCTGGTCACTCACCATCGAGACGCTGGGTGATGCACCGATCGAGGTGAGCGAGGCGCCGGGGGTGACGATTCCCGACAACCGCGCCAGTGGCATCTCACGCAAGCTGGACGTGGCCGAGGCGGGTAGCTTGTCGGAGATCGAAGTCAGCGTCGATATCACCCACACCTATATTGGCGACTTGCGGGTCGGACTGCGTTCGCCCGCCGGAAGCACGGTCTGGCTGCATGATCGCAGCGGCGGCTCGACCGACAATCTGCGTGCCACCTGGTCGTCGGCTTCGGTGGCGTCGCTGGCCGCTCTCGTGGGTCAGGAGATCGCAGGCAGCTGGACGCTACAGGTGAGCGATCATGAGAGCGCCGATGTCGGCAAGCTCAACCGCTGGGGTTTGCGCCTGGTGCGCCGGCGGGTGCTCGCGAGTGCAGGTTCGCAGCCGCGCAAGCGCAAGTCCGAAACGGGCAAAGGATCCGCCAACTCGGCGAAGCCGTCGAAGCTCACCGCGGCAGAGAATCAGTCCGCAACGCCCAAATCCGGCAAAGCCCCCAAGTCGTCACCGAAGGCTGGCAAGAAGACCTCAAAGTAGCGGGTTTGGCATGCCGCACCCCAGCGTCGGCCGTTTGTCGTGCGCTAACCAGCTTGATGGACAGCCCCGTCATAGCGCGATAGAACGTATCATCACGTAGCGCAATAAGGCCGCACAAGAGCTGGGAAGCGACATCGATCGCGAGGCCTCTTGTGGTGTGCTATCGGATTGCGAGCAAAGGGACGAGTGTCGGGTCTGGCATCGCGGCTTGGCGGGTGTCCGCCGTTCGAGTTGGCGCCGGGCCGTCTCGGAACATGATCATCTGGAGGGAGAAAACGATGGAAATCAAGAAGGTTGGGGTGGTGGGCGCAGGTACGATGGGCAACGGCATCGCGCAGGCATTCTCGGTGGCGGGGGTTTCAGTGCTGCTTAGCGATATCAGCGAGGCAGCGGTGTCCAAGGGTGTTGCCGCGGTTGGCGGTAGCCTGGATCGCCTGATCAAGAAGGAGAAGATGACCGAAGCCCAGAAGGCCGAGGTGATGGCGCGTATCACGACGACCACCGATGTCGCCAGTTTCGGCGACTGTGATCTGGTGATCGAGGCGGCGACCGAGCGCCTGGATCTCAAGCTTGATCTGTTTGCACGACTCGACGGCGCGATGAGGCCCGGGGCGATACTTGCGACCAACACCTCCTCGATCTCCATCAGCAGGCTCGCCGCAGCAACCAGACGTCCCGATGCAGTGGTGGGGATGCACTTCTTCAATCCGGTGCCGATGATGGCGCTGGTGGAATTGATCCGTGGTTTGCAGACCTCGGACGCCACCTATTCGGCGGTCGAAGTCGTGGCCAAAGTGATTGGCAAGACCCCTGTTCAGGTTCGTAACAGCCCGGGGTTCGTGGTCAACCGCATGCTGTGTCCGATGATCAATGAGGCCGTGTTCGCACTCGGTGAAGGTCTGGCCACGGCCGCCGAGATCGACGAAGCGATGAAGCTCGGCTGCAATCATCCCATCGGGCCATTGGCGCTGTGCGATCTGATCGGGCTCGACGTCGAGCTGGCGGTGATGCAGGTTTTGTTCGAGGGCTTCAAGGACTCGAAATATCGACCCGCGCCCTTGCTGGTTGAGATGGTCGAGGCGGGCTATCTCGGGCGCAAGACCGGCAAGGGTTTCTTCGATTACGGCAAGTGAGGGGCGAATCGGCAATCGGGCGGCGCAGGCCGGCTGGGGCAGTTGCACGCGTCGCCATTTCCGACATGTGTTGGCTTGCGCCGGCCTTGACGTGCGCTTAGGCTGACTTCATTCGAGTCGTAGTGGCGCAGGACTTTCCAATTCTCAAGAATGTATGTTGGTCGAGGATCAGGATCGGGTTCGTGCCGGCATGAAGAGCCTGCTATACGCCGCTCCATCGGCGAAGGCCCGGAGCGGGTGTGGCGGTCAGCCGCGGCGCATGGAGTCGAAGAATTCGGCGTTCGACTTGGTGGCCTTGATCTTGTCGAGCAAGAATTCCATCGCATCGATGTCATCCATGCCGTAGAGGAGCTTGCGCAGCACCCAGACCTTTTGCAGGATGTCCGGCTTGAGCAGGAGCTCTTCGCGTCGGGTGCCCGAGCGGTTGACGTTGATGGCGGGGTATACACGCTTTTCGGACATGCGCCGGTCGAGGTGTAGCTCCATGTTGCCGGTGCCCTTGAATTCCTCGTAGATCACGTCGTCCATGCGGCTGCCGGTATCGATCAGCGCGGTGGCGATGATCGTGAGCGAACCCCCCTCTTCGATGTTGCGTGCAGCACCGAAGAAGCGCTTGGGCTTTTGCAGCGCATTGGCATCGACACCGCCGGTGAGCACCTTGCCGGACGCCGGTACCACCGTGTTGTAGGCGCGTGCCAGACGGGTCAGCGAGTCGAGCAGGATCACCACGTCTTTCTTGTGCTCGGTGAGCCTCTTGGCCTTTTCGATCACCATCTCGGCCACCTGTACATGGCGCGAAGCAGGCTCGTCGAAGGTCGAGGCAACCACCTCGCCGCGAACCGAGCGTTGCATCTCGGTGACCTCTTCCGGGCGCTCGTCGATCAGCAGCACGATCACGACGATGTCCGGGTGGTTGGTGATGATCGCATGGGCGATGTGTTGCAGCATCACGGTCTTGCCGCTCTTGGGCGGTGACACGATCAGACCGCGCTGGCCCTTGCCGATTGGCGCGATCATGTCGATCACCCGGCCGGTGATGTTCTCTTCGCCGCGCATCTCGCGTTCGAGCTTGAGGCACTCGTTCGGATGGAGCGGGGTCAGGTTTTCGAACAGGATCTTGTGCTTGCACGCCTCGGGCGACTCGCCGTTGATCTTGTCGAGCTTGACCATCGCAAAATAGCGCTCACCGTCTTTCGGGGTGCGAATCTCGCCCTCGATGGTGTCGCCGGTATGCAGATTGAAGCGCCGGATCTGCGAGGGCGAAACATAGATGTCGTCCGTGCCGGCCAGGTAGGAAATGTCGGAAGAGCGCAGAAAGCCGAAGCCGTCGGGCAGGACCTCCAGTGCGCCATCGCCGTATATGGGCTCGCCTTTCTTGGCGCGATTCTTCAGAAGCGCAAAGACGAGTTCTTGTTTTTTGAGTCGATTGGCGCCGTCAATGCCGTTGGCAGTTGCCATCTCGAGGAGTTGGCTGACGTGGAGGGATTTGAGCTCCGATAGTTGCATGGCAGCAGGACGCTTGGAAGCGGTAGTGAGTGAGACTGATGAGATGGGATGAACTACGGTGAATTTGCGGCGCCCCGTGGGTGAGCGGTGTGCTCGGGCGGCGCCGCGCGAGCGGACCTCGTCGATCCGCTCGGATTGCTTACAGGTTGCTGTCCAGAAACGCTGTCAGCTGGGATTTCGACAGCGCCCCGACCTTGGTCGCTTCGACATTGCCGCCCTTGAACAACATCAGGGTGGGAATGCCGCGAATGCCGAACTTCGCCGGCGTATCCTGGTTGTCGTCGATGTTGAGCTTGGCGACCTTGAGTTTGCCGGCGTATTCCTTGGCAACGTCGTCCAGAATCGGCGCGATCATCTTGCAGGGGCCGCACCATTCGGCCCAGTAGTCGACCAGTACGGGTGTTTGTTCCTGGAGAACCTCGGCGTCAAAGCTGGCGTCGGTAATGTGGTGAATATGCTCGCTCATGTTTCCTCGCATCAGGGCAGGCGATAAGGACACTAAATGGGAAAGGGCTCAAAAAGGAAGAGGAGCCGCTTTGAGAGACTGGATATTTCGGATGTTGTTTCCGGTGTTGCGGAAACTTATGCCAAGCTGAGCGGTACGTCAAGAAGTTATCCTTGATTTTCGTCTCGCCTCGCGTTGAACGTGGCAAAAATGTTCTTCTATCGGCTATAGTCGAATGATAATTCAACCGCCGAAGCGCTGTTCTGCGCTGACGAAAGACCCCTCTGGAGCCCACGCGATGACCTATGTTGTGACCGAATCCTGTATCCGCTGCAAGTATACCGACTGCGTCGATGTATGCCCGGTCGATTGCTTCCGTGAAGGGCCCAACTTTCTTGTGATCGACCCCGATGAGTGCATCGATTGCACCCTCTGCGTGGCCGAGTGCCCGGTCGAGGCGATCTTTGCCGAGGACGACGTCCCGGCCGATCAGCAGCATTTCGTTGCCCTGAATGCCGAACTGGCGAAAGGCTGGAAGCCGATCGTCGAGCGCAAGGACCCGCTGCCGGATGCCGACGAGTGGGCGGCGCGCAAGGACAAACTGTCCCAACTCGAGCGTTGAACTGCGATCCGGGCCCGGGCTGTACCCGCGTCCGCTGGCGTTCAAACCGGCCCGGATGCCTTGATGCATTCGGGTTTTTCCTCTTTGCTGCCTGTCGACTATGCACTAACATGGCGCGATCAAATGGGTGTTATTGAAACGGAGGAAGCGGAATGCTGGTGAGCGAGATTCTTGCGATCAAGGGTAAGGTGCTATTCACGATCGCACCCAGCAGAACCCTTGCCGAGGCCGTCGCGACGATGACCGATCAGGATGTAGGTTCGCTCGTGGTTTTTTCGCATGGCCAGATGACCGGCATGCTGACTTTTCGCGAGGTTCTGAAGGCCGTTCATGAAGGCGGGGCACAATGGGGCGAATTGACTGTGGGCGACGCCATGATCGCGGCGCCCCTGGTAGCTCAGCCCAACATGGAAATGGACGAGTTGAGACGCCTGATGGTCGATCACCATCAGCGCTACCTGCCGGTGATGAGCGAAAACGTCCTTCTTGGCGTGGTGTCTTTTCATGATGTGGCAAAAGCTGTACTCGAAGAGCAAAGCTTCGAGAACCGCATGTTGAAAAACTACATTCGCAACTGGCCCGCCGAGGGCGGTGAAGCCTGAAGACCGGTGGGTTCATGCTGCGCCCGCATTCGATTCAATGCGAATCCGGAGCGGGGCAGGGTCGGCTGAGACAGCAGTTAAAAAGAATGTGCGATGGCCGCCGTGATTCAATGCGGGTGGAAGGTGGGGGTCGTTGAGAGGCCTGCAACCGATCGCAGGATGAATCCGGGCAGCTGAGCGCGCAGCGAGGAGACAGTATGGAAAAACTCTGGCTCAAGAGCTACCCGCCAGGTGTCCCCGAGTCGATCGACATCAACGAGTTCAGCTGCATCGGCGACCTGTTCGACAAGTCGGTCAGGCGCTATGGCGATCGGGTGGCTTTCATCAACATGGGTCGAGGCATCAGTTTCGATGAGCTCGATTCGCTTTCGGCGCGCTTTGGCGCGTATTTGCAGAACGTCCTGAAGCTGCAGCCCGGCGCCCGTGTTGCGCTGATGATGCCCAACCTGTTGCAGTATCCGGTGGCTCTGTTTGGCGCCTTGCGCGCGGGCTATACGGTCGTAAATGTGAATCCGCTATACACAGCGCGCGAACTCCAGCATCAATTGATCGATGCCGGAGCAGAGGCGATCGTGATCGTCGAGAACTTTGCGCACACCCTCGAGAAGGTCTTGCCCGAGGTCGGCATCAGAAATGTTGTAGTGACGAGTCTTGGCGAGTTGCTGGGGTTTCCCAAGAGCCTGATCGTGAACTTCGTCGTTAGGCGAATTCGCAAGATGGTGCCGGCATGGCATCTTCCGGGGCATGTATGGTTCTCGGATGCGCTGGCTCAGGGCGCACGCATGCGACTCCAGCCAGTGCGCCTGGGGCATGACGACATTGCATTCCTGCAATACACCGGTGGCACCACCGGCATGGCCAAGGGCGCCATTCTGACCCATGGCAACATCATCGCCAATCTGCAGCAGGCGCATGCCTGGATCGGCCAGCAGGTGAGAGAAGGTTCAGAACTCATCGTCACCGCCTTGCCGCTCTATCACATCTTTTCCTTGACGGCGAACTGCCTGACCTTTCTCAAGATCGGCGCGACCAATGTGCTTATCACCAATCCGCGCGACATCCCCGGCTTCGTCAAGGAACTCCGCGCTCACCGTTTCACGGCGATCACCGGGGTCAACACCTTGTTCAATGCGCTGCTTCACAATGCCGACTTCGAGAAGCTCGACTTCGGCTCATTGCGGATTGCGTTGGGCGGTGGCATGGCAGTTCAGCAGGCGGTTGCCGAAAAGTGGCGTACCGTCACCGGAAAACCCCTGATCGAGGCCTACGGACTGACCGAAACTTCGCCCGCGGTTGCGATCAATCCGCTCGATCTGCCCGCTTTCAATCATTCCATCGGGCTTCCAGTGCCGTCGACCGAGATCAGTCTGCGCGACGATGAGGGATTCGAGGTGCCATTGGGGGGGGCGGGCGAACTATGTGTGCGCGGCCCGCAGGTGATGCGCGGTTACTGGAATCGACCCGAAGAGACGGCAATGGCATTCACCCATGACGGATTCCTGCGCACCGGCGATGTTGCGACCATCGACGAGGCTGGTTTCTTGCGTATCGTCGATCGGAAGAAAGACATGATTCTGGTTTCTGGCTTCAATGTCTTTCCGAACGAGGTCGAGGACGTAGTGGCAAGCCATCCCGGCGTGCTCGAGGTGGCAGCAGTCGGGGTGCCGGACGAGCGCACCGGCGAGGCGGTCAAGCTGTTCGTGGTCCGCAAGGATCCGGCGCTGACCCGCGAGATGATCGTCGCGCACTGCAAGGAAGGCCTCACCCCTTACAAGATCCCGCATCTCATCGAGTTTCGCGAAGAGTTGCCGAAAACCAATGTCGGAAAGATCCTGCGGCGGGCACTGCGGGATGACAAGGGCGTGTCCGGCTGACGCCGCACTGCGGTCAAAATTTCTTTCCTTGTATCGGCTCGCGTTTTGTAGTTAAATCAGGCGCTCAACAAACTTGATCGCTGTAATGAATCTTTCCTCCCGTATTTTCGTCGCTGTAGCACTGGTACGCGTAGTAGTAGGCGTAGGTAGTCACGCGTCGTAAGGGAACGGAAAAAACAGCCAGAAATTCCAGACCCCCGCCGGCGCGAAAGCCCGGCGGGGGTTTTCGTTTCAGACGCCGGTTTTAGCGCCTCAGTACCTTTTAGGAGAATCGAAATGATGCAAATGACCGGTGCCGAACTTATCGTGCGACTGCTCGAAAGACAGGGCGTGCGAACCATTGCCGGGATTCCGGGCGGTGCCATTCTGCCCTTGTACGACGCCTTGTCGGGCAGCGAGATCATTCACCATGTGCTGGCCCGGCATGAGCAGGGTGCGGGTTTCATGGCCCAGGGCATGGCGCGGGTTTCGGGGCGTCCCGAAGTCTGTTTTGCCTCGAGCGGCCCGGGTGCGACCAATCTGGTGACCGCGATTGCTGATGCGGCGCTCGATTCTATTCCACTGGTCGCGATCACCGGCCAGGTGCCCTTGTCGATGATTGGCACCGATGCCTTTCAGGAGGTCGATATCTACGGAATGACGGTGCCGATTACCAAGCACAACTTCCTGGTCCGCTCGGCCGAGGAGTTGCTCGAGGTGATTCCGGCGGCGTTCCGGATTGCGATGTCGGGCCGTCCCGGTCCGGTGCTGATCGACGTGCCCAAGGATGTGCAGAACCAGAAGATCGCGGTCGAGGACTTTCCGGCCCCGGCGGCTGCCGACCCTTTGCCCGAACTCGACCTCGAGGCGATCGAGACCGCCGCGCGGATGATCAATGAGGCGGAGCAACCGGTTCTGTATCTCGGCGGCGGCGTGATTCATTCCGGTGCTGCCCAGGCAGCGGTCACGCTGGCCGAGCAGGCGGGGCTGCCCACCACGATGACGCTGATGGCACTCGGTGCGATGCCGATGGATCATCCGCTGGCGATCGGCATGCTCGGCATGCATGCGGCCCGCTATACCAACTATGTGCTCGAAGAGGCCGATTTGCTGATCTGTGTCGGGGCCCGCTTTGATGACCGTGCGATCGGCAAGGCGGCGCAGTTCTGCCCCAATGCCAAAATCATTCACATCGATGTCGATCCGTCCGAGCTCAACAAGATCAAGACTGCTCACATTGCGATCAACGGCGATGTGTCGGCGGTGCTCGAAGCCTTGCTGCCGCGCGTAAAGGTGATGCTGCGCAAGCGTTGGCTGTCGCATGTGCAATCGCAGAAGACCCGCTTTCCGCTGCAGATGGATGGCAGCGACGATCCGCGCACGCATTACGGGCTGGTTCATGCCGTGGCTGCGGCACTCGACGACGACGCGATCATCACCACCGATGTTGGTCAGCACCAGATGTGGGTGGCGCAGGCCTATCCCTTCCGTCGTGCCCGTCAATGGCTGACTTCAGGCGGTCTGGGCACGATGGGCTTCGGTATGCCCGCTGCGATCGGCGCCGCGCTTGCGGCACCCGAGCGCACCGTAGTGTGTTTTTCGGGTGATGGCAGCCTGATGATGAACATCCAGGAATTCGCAACCCTTGCGGAGGAGGGGCTCAACGTCAAGATCGTGCTGATGAACAACAACTCGCTGGGTCTTGTTTACCAGCAGCAGAGTCTCTTCTACGGCAAGCGGGTGTTTGCCTCGAAGTACCGCGGGTCGCCCGATTTCCTGAAAATTGCCGAGGGCTTCGGCATCGCTGCGGTCGATCTCGATGCGGCCGAGAACCCGCGCGCGACGCTCGCTCAGGCGCTCACAGCACCGGGGCCGTGTCTGATCCATGCGTCGATCGATCGTGCTCACTTCGTCTATCCCATGGTGCCGCCGGGCGCCGCCAACACCGAAATGATCGGAGGCTGATCATGATTGAACAAGTTGCCGAACCTCTTCAGCAGACGGGCTTTGCAAAGGTCGTGCTCGAATTGCATGTGAACAACCACCCCGGAGTGATGAGCCACATCTGCAATCTGTTTGCGCGCAGGGCGTTCAACGTCGAAGGCATTCTGTGCATGCCGATGGCAGACCAGACCCGCAGCCGCATCTGGTTGCTGGTGTTCGAGGATCAGCGCCTGGAGCAGATGGTGCTGCAACTCGAGAAGCTCGTCGATGTGCTGGCCGTGCGTCGCCATGGCGCCGAGCATGAAGTGTTCGAACGGCTGGAGCGCTTCTTCCACTGATCGTGGTGGGCCGGGCGTCGTCCTGTGTGCGACGCCCGGCCCCGCTCCGCGGCTGTTTCGGGCCGTGTGCTAAACTGCGGGCCCGCTCCAAATCCGTCCAGGCGAGTCTTTTTCATGTCCGGAAATACCTTAGGCAAGCTCTTCTGCGTCTCATCGTTCGGCGAATCGCACGGACCTGCAATCGGCTGTGTCGTCGATGGTTGCCCGCCTGGGTTGCCCTTGACCGAGGCCGACATTCAGGTCGAGCTTGATCGCCGCAAGCCGGGCACCTCGCGCCATGTCACCCAGCGGCGCGAGCCGGACGAGGTCGAGATCCTGTCGGGGGTCTACGAAGGCGTGACCACCGGCACCCCGATCGGCCTGCTGATCCGCAATCAGGATCAGCGTTCGCGCGACTATGGCAACATCGCTGAGACCTTCCGCCCAGGCCATGCCGATTACCCCTACTGGCAAAAATATGGCGTGCGTGATCCGCGTGGCGGCGGGCGCTCATCTGCGCGCGAAACCGCGGTGCGGGTTGCCGCTGGTGCGATCGCGAGGAAGTGGCTCAGGAGTCGTCATGGCATCGTGATTCGCGGTTTCATGTCGCAGCTCGGGCCGATCGCGGTGCCGTTCGAAGACTGGGCCGAGGTCGATCGTAACCCTTTCTTCGTGCCCAATGCCACGCTGGTGCCGCAGCTTGAGGCCTACATGGACGAGCTACGCAAGGCCGGTGATTCGATCGGTGCCCGTATCGATGTGGTCGCGACGGGCGTGCCGGTCGGTTGGGGCGAGCCGGTCTATGATCGCCTCGACGCAGACATTGCCTACGCAATGATGGGCATCAATGCGGTCAAGGCCGTCGAGATCGGTGCCGGTTTTGCGTCGGTGGCACAGCGGGGCACCGAGCATTCCGACGAGATGACGCCCGAAGGTTTTCTCTCGAATAACGCCGGAGGCGTGTTGGGCGGCATCTCCACCGGGCAGGATGTGCATGTGTCGATTGCCATCAAGCCGACCTCCAGTATTCGTCTCGATCGCCGTTCGATCGACAAGGCCGGCAACCCGGTCATCGTCAACACCCATGGCCGTCACGACCCCTGCGTGGGTATTCGTGCCACGCCGATTGCCGAAGCCATGCTCGCGCTGGTGCTGATCGATCATGCCTTGCGTCACCGGGGGCAATGTGGCGAGGTCACCACCACCACCCCGCGCATTTCCGGTCTGGCGCCCGAGGGCCGCCAGACGCCGCCCTCTCCAAGGGATATGGATCGCGGCGACGCCTGATCGCGGCTTGTTGTTCCGGCATGTCGCCAGCCGCCTTTCCCTACTGGCGTCTGTCTGCGTACTACTTCTTCTATTTTGGGTGCGCCGGTGTGCTGGCCACCTATCTTTCGCTCTATCTGCAGTCGCTGGCCTTTTCAGCCACCGAAATCGCGGTGCTGATGTCGCTGATGCAGGTGATGCGCCTCCTGGCCCCGAATCTGTGGGGCTGGCTCGCCGAGCGCCTCGGCATGCGGATTCCGATCATCCGCCTGTCGGCGCTGGCGAGCCTCGCAGGCTTTTCGCTGTTTTTTGTGACGATCCGTTTTGAGGGGCTGTTCATCGCGATGGCGTTGATGGCGTTCTTCTGGAGCGCCGCCCTGCCACTGGTCGAGAGCGTGACCTTCAATCATCTGGGCACTCAGGTTCATTTCTACGGCCGAATCCGGGTCTGGGGCTCGATCGGGTTCATCGTGACGGTGCTCGGAATCGGGCATGCGCTCGACTTCATGCCGATAGACGCTTTACTGTGGATGACGGTGGTGGTGCTTCTGGGCATCATCGTGTGCGCGTTCATTTTGCCCGACGCGGGGCGACCCGAGCCGCAGCAGGCAGTGGGCGGACTCTGGGCCACGATCACTCAGCCGCGGGTGAGGGCCCTGCTGGGGGCGTGCTTCTTCATGTCGGCCGCGCATGGGGCCTTGTATTTCTTCTTTCCGATCTATCTGGTCAGTCATGGCTACGGCAAGAGCATGGTCGGCTGGATGTGGACCCTGGGGGTGCTGGCCGAGATTGCGGTCTTTCTGCTGATGCCACGGCTGTCACGCTGCTGGTCGCTGCGCACGCTGTTGATCGTGGCGTTCATGGCTGCCTCAGTGCGCTTTGTCGCCATTGGTTGGGGTATTGACAATCTCGCGATACTGGTCGGTGCGCAGATTCTGCACGGACTGACCTTCGGGGCCTATCATGCGGCCGCGATCGCCTTGATCAACCAGTGGTTCGAGGGCCGCCTGCAATCGCGTGGACAGGCGCTCTACGGCAGCATTTCATTCGGGGCAGGGGGGATGCTTGGTGGATTGCTGTCGGGCCTCATCTGGGATGTAGTCGGCCCGGCCTGGACCTTCACGATCGCATCGGGTTTCGCATGTCTTGGTCTGTTGTGGCTGTTGCTTGGTTGGCGGAACGAGTGAATACGCACCATTGCGGGTCATTGGCTGTGTTGGCAACTATTCACACGCCCGGCGCTGTGAAATAATCGATCTCTTTGTTTTGTTGTGGATGCTTGCGGATGGAACCGAAAACCCTGTATGAAAAGCTCTGGTCAAGCCATCTTGTGCGCGAGGAGCCGGACGGTACGGCGCTGATCTACATCGATCGCCACCTGGTGCACGAAGTCACGAGCCCGCAGGCTTTCGAGGGCTTGAAGCTTGCCGGGCGCACGCCGTGGCGGGTGCACTCCATCGTCGCCACGGCCGACCACAATACCCCGACCGACCACTGGGATCGTGGCATTCTCGACCCGATTTCGCGCCAGCAGGTCGAAACCCTCGATGCCAACATCCGCGAGGTGGGGGCGCTGGCCTACTTCCCGTTCAAGGATGAGCGCCAGGGCATCGTGCATGTGATCGGACCTGAGAACGGGGTAACCCTGCCTGGTATGACCGTGGTGTGCGGTGATTCGCACACCTCGACGCATGGTGCGTTCGCCTGTCTGGCGCATGGCATCGGGACTTCCGAGGTCGAGCATGTGCTCGCAACCCAATGTCTGCTGCAGAAGAAATCCAAGACGCTTCTGGTACAGGTAGACGGCGTGCTTCCGGCCGGCGTCACCGCCAAGGATGTCGTACTCGCGATCATTGGGCGCATCGGCACGGCGGGTGGCAACGGCTATGCGATCGAATTCGGCGGCTCGGCCATTCGTGCGCTGTCCATGGAAGGCCGCATGACTGTCTGCAATATGGCGATCGAGGCCGGCGCGCGTGCGGGCATGGTGGCGGTGGACGACACCACGATCGAATACCTGCGCGGTCGGCCGTTTGCGCCGACCGGGGCCGACTGGGATCGCGCCGTCGAATACTGGCGGACGCTTCACTCGGACGACGGCGCCAGCTTCGACAAGGTGGTCACCCTCGATGCGGCCCAGATCGAACCGCAGGTCACCTGGGGCACTTCGCCCGAGATGGTCGCGCCGGTGGGTGCGCGCGTACCCGATCCGGTCGCGGTTTCCGATCCGGTGAAGCGCGAGGGTATCGAGCGCGCACTGAAGTACATGGGGCTTGCCCCGAATACCCCGATCGGCGACATTCCTGTCGACCAGGTGTTTATCGGCTCGTGTACCAACTCGCGAATCGAAGACCTGCGCGAAGCCGCCGCGGTCGCTAAGGGGCGCACCAAGGCCGGGAGCGTCAAGCGGGTGCTGGTCGTGCCGGGTTCGGGGCTGGTCAAGCGTCAGGCGGAAGCCGAAGGGCTGCATGAGATTTTCATCGCAGCCGGATTCGAATGGCGCGAGCCGGGCTGTTCGATGTGTCTCGCGATGAATGCCGACCGGCTCGAGCCGGGCGAGCACTGCGCCTCGACTTCCAACCGCAATTTCGAAGGACGCCAGGGCGCCGGTGGGCGAACCCACCTTGTCAGCCCGGCCATGGCCGCGGCCGCAGCGGTGACCGGCCGATTCACCGACATACGTACGTTGCAGGGTGCCTGAGCACCACGAACGGGAGACAATCTTGAAAAGCATGTTTACGTTCATTGCCGCCGTCGTGGTAGTGGCCTTCGGGGCCGGATGCAATACGGTCCACGGGCTTGGCAAGGACATCGAGAAGGGTGGCGAGGCCATTCAGAGGTCAGCGAAATAATGGAAGCAGTCAAGATCATCGATGGGCTCGCGGCGCCGCTCGACCGTGCCAATGTCGACACCGATGCGATCATCCCCAAGCAGTTCCTGAAATCGATCAAGCGCAGCGGCTTCGGCCCCAAT
>JAEUNS010000336.1 GCA_016790005.1 Zoogloeaceae bacterium | reverse complement strand
GTGCGGAACATCTTGGAGGCTACACCGGGATGCGAACGCATGCCCACGCCCACGACCGAAACCTTGGCCATCGTGCGGTCGCTCTTGAGCGCGCGTGCCCCGATTTTCTCGCGCACGACTTCAAGAACCTTGAGGGCCTTGTCGCAATCGGCGCGTGCGACGGTGAACGAAAAGTCGGTGAGTCCGTCATTTCCCACGTTCTGAATGATCATGTCGATATCGAGATTGGCATCGGCGATGGGGCCGATGATCTGGTAAGCGACACCGGGAATGTCGGGCACGCCGAGTACGACGAGCTTGGCCTCGTCGCGGTTGAAGGCGATACCGGTGATGACGGGTTGTTCCATGTTCTGATCTTCCTCAACAGTGATGAGCGTGCCCTGCCCCCTATCCTCGAAACTGGACAGCACACGCAACTTGACCTTGTACTTGCCGGCAAACTCGACCGAGCGAATCTGCAATACCTTGGATCCGAGGCTCGCGAGTTCAAGCATTTCCTCGAACGTTATGGTGTCGAGCTTGCGCGCCTCGGGGACAACCCGCGGGTCGGTGGTATAGACCCCGTCCACATCGGTGTAAATCTGGCACTCATCGGCCTTTAGCGCTGCCGCAAGCGCCACACCTGTCGTATCCGAACCCCCGCGACCGAGCGTGGTGATATTGCCTTGCTCATCGACGCCCTGGAACCCGGCCACCACCACCACGCTCCCCGCTTCGAGATCGCGCCGGATCGGTGCCTCGTCGATATCGAGAATGCGCGCCTTGGTATGCGACGAATCGGTCAGGATTCTGACCTGACCACCGGTATAGCTTTTTGCATCGATACCGATTTCCTTGAGCGCCATGCACAGCAGCCCGATCGTGACCTGTTCGCCGGTCGACAAGACCACGTCGAGTTCGCGCGGGTCGGGATTAGGCGCAATCTCCTTGGCCAGTGCGACCAGACGATTGGTCTCGCCACTCATCGCCGAGACCACCACGATCACCTGATCGCCCTGGGCACGAAACCTTGCAACGCGCGCCGCGACATTCTTGATACGCTCCGGGCTACCAACTGAAGTGCCGCCATACTTCTGAACTATCAGTGCCATCTTCGAACCCAAGCCTCAACGGATAAAGCTCATGATTTTATCCAATACCGCAGAATTTTGCTGGTTTGAAAAGCGTCCGACCGGTGGCGGAGTATTGATTACGACTATCGGATTTGTGTGAATTTTTACATTGTATGAGATTCGAGTAGTGATCTATACTTCATTCATCGTATAACTTAAGTCGTAGCAAAAAATCTGCTGACGACATAAGTCGCTCAATACGAAATAATTCAACCGATAAACACACCGAGGACACTACGATGAAAGGTACCGAAAAACTTGACGTTCGAGAGATCCGTCGCAAGCTGGGACTGAACCAGTCGCAGTTCTGGTCGAAGATTGGCGTGACGCAAAGCGGTGGCTCCCGCTACGAAAGCGGACGTAACATTCCGCGTCCGGTCCAGGCCCTGCTTCGCCTGGTACACGTCGAACAGATCGACATCAACAAGGTCAAGCGCGAAGATGTCGAGGTTGCCGAATTCCTGAAGGCGTCGAACCCGGAACTGTTCAAGTCGCTCAAGAAAGAGGCCAAGGCCAAGCGCAAGTAGTCAGTTCGGCGCGCGACCGGCAACGCCGGCGCGAATTCTCACCCGCATGGCTGACATCTGAATGTCAGCCATTTTCATGTCCGAACCGCGCTGACCGCTATAATCGGACGCTCGCCAAGGCCGGGCAACTCCGCCCACCTGCAAGACTGCCCCCCGCCCAAGACCGGAATTCGAAACTCATGCGTATTACCCGACGACTGGAATTTGATGCAGGTCATCGAATTCCCGACCATGCCAGCCAATGCCGTCACCTGCACGGCCACCGCTATGTGATTGAGATCACGCTTGGCGGCGAAATCATCGATGCGGATGGTCAGGCAAACAATGGCATGGTGATGGATTTTGGCGAAGTCAAATCGATCGCGAAGAATCACCTCGTAGATCAGTGGGATCACGCATTCCTGGTGTATCGCAACGACACCGTCGTGTCCGAATTTCTCTCGAGCCTGCCAGGCCACAAGACGGTCGTGCTCGACCTGGTGCCGACCGCCGAGAATCTTGCCCAGATCGCCTTCGACACCCTTGCGCCGCTCTACCGCGACAATTTTGGCAACAAGTTGACGCTGGAACGGGTACGCCTGTATGAAACGCCTAATTGCTGGGCAGACGCCGCACGCGCTCCAGGCTGAGCCCACAGCTTCCGGATACACGGCATGGAGCCCTCTGCAATCAGACTTTTCGAGTCGTTACCCCATGCGACACGTCTGCGTATCGTGCTGATTCTGGCTGCCGAACAGGAATTGTGCGTGTGCGAGCAGGCCCACGCGCTCGACGAGATCCGGCCAAAGGATTGAAACGGGCGACTGGCACGAGCGAACACGCAATCGAGGTTCAGATTGCGTAGCGACGCAACCTGACCGCGAATTCTTGCAACTGCTCGACACCGCTCTGCTCCGCACGCGAAATCCAGTCTTGCAACTGCTTCAGCAACTGCTCACGGCTGGCATTCGAGCGTGCCCAGATGGCGGTCAGCTCATTACGCATCGTCACCGCCATCGAAAGGCGAGTGCTGTCTTTCACGACTGCCTCGAGCCGCTGACGCTCGGCCTCGGCCAAGCCGTCTGCATCGCCCGAAAAGACCCAGCGGCGTAGCGCGCGGGCGTCGAACTTGTCGGAATGGGCACTGGCAACTCGATCGATCTCGTCGCTGCACATACGCTTGATCGACCGCACGTAATGCGCCATTACATCGTAGCGATGGGTGATCACGGCTTGCAGGGTATCAAGATCAGGCACACTCTTGGGTGCGTCGAAACGCGGCTTGGGAATGGTCTTGCGGGCCTTGGCCAGCCCGAAGATCTCGAGAATGCGGATGTACATCCACCCAATGTCGAACTCATACCACTTGGCCGACAGCTTGGCCGAGGTCGCGAAGCTGTGGTGATTATTGTGCAACTCTTCGCCACCGATCAGGATGCCCCACGGAACGAGATTGGTCGACGCATCGGCACAGTCGTAATTGCGGTAGCCGATGTAATGCCCAAGACCGTTCACCACGCCGGCCGCCCAGATCGGAATCCAGGCCATCTGAACAGCCCAGATCGTCAGACCGATCGGACCGAACAGAACGAGGTTGATGATCAGCATCAGTGAAACGCCCAGCACCGAGTGCTTATACACGTTGCGCTCGACCCAGTCGTCTGGCGTTCCATGGCCATAACGGCTTAGCGTTTCAAGATTCTTCGACTCGGCGCGATAGAGTTCCGCTCCTTCGAACAACACCTTGCGAATACCGCGCACCTGCGGACTGTGGGGGTCATCTTCGGTTTCGCATTTTGCGTGGTGCTTGCGATGGATGGCGGCCCATTCCTTGGTTACCATGCCGGTGGTGAGCCACAACCAGAATCTGAAAAAATGACTGGGCAGCGGGTGAAGTTCGAGCGCGCGATGCGCCTGATGGCGGTGAAGATAGATGGTGACCGAAGCGATGGTGACATGCGTCAGCGCAAGCGCCACCACTATGTAGCCCCACCAGGGCAAATCTATGAAGCCGTTGAGCATTCGTTGGAATATCCGGTAACAGAAGTACCGCGGATTCTACGCCAACGCACGCGGAGTGCGAAAACAATCGCAGATGCCCGCAGCGCTGTAAAGCGGGCTCACGGACGTTGCGGCAATCGCTTCACGACCTCGGCATCCTTGCGGTGCACCCGCCAGTTATCGAGAAAATGGCGGGCAAGCGCGCAATTGTCATGATGTACCACGATGTTTTCTGCGTTGCGATTGCGTGCCGACCAGGTGAAGTTGTATGAGCCGGTCACGAGCGCACAGCCCGGCCCCTGCGGATCGATGATCACAACCTTGTTGTGCGCTGCCGCGTAACGGGTCTCGAAGGCCAGCGGCACCCCTGCTTCGAGCAGCTTGGGCAAGGCCTTGCCGGTGCCGCGCCGGTTCATGCCCGCGTCTGCAAGCACCTCGACCTTGACACCGCGACGATGCGCCGCGATCAGGGCATCGGCAATCGGTTGACTGGTGAACACATAGGCCTGCACATGGATCGTCTTACTTGCTGCACCAATCACCCTCGTCAGCAACGCCTGGGGATCGTCACGCGGCGAGAACGCGACCTCCACCCGTCCGGTGGCAGGCAGGGTCACCGATGAATGCACATTCGCGGCCACGACGCACAAGCCAATTGCCACCACAGCCACGCCCTGGCCCCGAGCGAACACCTCAGCCATCGTTCGCGACACGCTCCAGCACGGCCGCAAAGAAGCCATCGGTATCATGTAGCGAGGGCAGCAGGCGCAGGCGTTCGCCGGTCGCGACCGGTATGTCCTGACGCGCGAGCAGGTCCGAGGCGTCCAGTTGCACGAACTCGGGATGCTGACTCAGGAAGTGGTCGACGATTCCATCGTTCTCTTCCACCAGCAGGCTGCAGGTGGCGTAGACCAGTCGTCCGCCCGGCCTCACCAGCCGCGCCGCCGATTCGAGAATGTCGGACTGCTTGACGACCATCTCGTCGACCCCGGCCGGGGTCTGGCGCCACTTCAGGTCGGGGTTGCGGCGCAGGGTGCCGAGGCCACTGCAGGGCGCATCGACCAGCACCCGGTCGGCCTTGCCCGCGAGCTTCTTGACCTTGGCGTCGCGTTCATGCGCGATCAAGACCGGATGCACATTCGACAGACCGGCACGCGCAAACCGCGGTTTGAGCTTGGCGAGACGCTTGTCTGACACATCGAAGGCGTACAGCCGTCCGGTCGAGCGCATCATCGCACCCAACTGGAGCGTCTTGCCGCCCGCCCCGGCACAAAAGTCCACCACCAGTTCACCGCGACGCGGTTGCACCAGGAATCCGAGCAACTGGCTACCCTCATCCTGCACCTCGAAATCGCCCGACAAGAATAGCGGATGCTTCTGCAAGGCTGGTTTGCCGGCCAGTCGAACCCCGGACGGTGAAAATGCACAAGCCTCGGCCTCGACCCCGGAGTTGCGCAAGGCCTGCAGCAAGTCGTCACGATTGGTCTTCATCAGGTTGGCGCGCAAATCGAGCGGCGCCGCACGATTGAGACTGTGTGCAAGCTTGACCAGGCCCTCCTCTCCATAGACCGGCAAAAGGCGCTCGACCAGCCAGTCGGGCAGATCAGTGCGTTCGGCGAGCGAACCCTCATCCAGTGCCCGCGCCTTGATCTCTTCGATCCAGCTCAATTCGGTGGGTGAAACCAGACCATCGAAATAGCGCATCGGCCAACCCTCGCCGCGCGCCAGCCAGCCCAGCAGCATCGCACGCGGGCGCGCATCTTCGCCCACCAGGCGACGTAGCCAGCGCAGCCGTCGCAAAATGCCGTACACGGTTTCGGCAACAAAGCCACGATCGCGCTGCCCCAGTTCGCGGTTGTCGCGAAAGTGGCGTGACAACACTCCGTCGGCGGGATACTCGAACTGCAGCACCAATCCAATCACCTGTGCAGTCTGAATCAACAAGCCGCGCGAAACCGGCGCCTCGCTCTTGAGCACCGCGTGGACGGCACCTGCCGCATCGCTTGCACCGCGCCTGTCCTTGCTGCTGCCCGGTTTGCGATTGCTCTTGCGCTTTTCATTCATTGCCTGGTACCTGTCTGGGGGTTACGCACCCGTGCTGCCGTGGCCGCCAATACGACCGTTCACGGCGTGTCAAATTCGATCGAGCGGGCCTGGAGATCAAGCACCTGGCCCTTGTCATCCACCAACAGGATGCGCACCGGCAACCCATGATGCTGCTGCGAAACCCATAAATCGATGGTGAGCTTTCCCGTACTCGCTCGCGCCCTGATCCTGCGTGTTTCGAAACTCCCCGCGGGAACCCTCACCGACTCGGCTCCGATCTCGTTGATCGAGGTCGGCGTGGCACGACGGTTGGTGACCAGCAATAACTCCTTGGGCAGCGCCCGACCAGATGCCAGGGCCACCAGATGCCACACGCTCAGCACATCCTGATCGCCCGGTTTAAGTGTGGAGACCGTCTCCTGGCCCTTGCGCACGACCTTAACCGTGCGCGCATTCCAGTCGAAATCAGCCTGCTCAGGCTTGCGGCCGGATTGAGTCACGTCGAAGCGCTCGGGCTGGAGCATGTCATCGACGATGAGCCCCCTGCTCTCCTGCACATACTGAAAACTGTACAAAATCCCGGCGAGGCCGGTGGTTTCGAGTTCGAGCGTCATCTCGTAGCGCGCGCCGTCGTGTTGCCAGCGGTGACGTGCCTCACCCAGTTTGAGT
>JAEUNS010000335.1 GCA_016790005.1 Zoogloeaceae bacterium | reverse complement strand
AATCCGGCGTGGGGCCCAGGCGGGCCGATCAGGATGGGTGAGGTGATGGGCAGCAGTAGCAACTGACAGTAGGCTCTCAATCAGGGCAAGATCCCGCCACCACCAAGCCATCGGCAGTCAGGCTTGAGCCTTGGCAAGCTCGGGAACTTGGCTGATCAGCCCTCAAGTCAGGAAGAAACTCCCGTCCGGCTTCGGGGCCGGCGGGGGCACCTCGCCCAACATTTCGCGCAGACTCGCATCGATGCCGGCGACTATCGCGTCGAGCGCGAGGTCGTTGGGCATGGTGCCGAAGGGGTCTTCGATTTCGTCGCTCAGCGCTTCGAGTGCGAAGAAGGTGTAGGACACAAAGGCGACGATGAGGGGCGTCATCCAGCCGATGGAGTCGACGAGCCCGAACGGCAGCAGCATGCAGTAGAGGTAAACACTGCGGTGCAGGATCACCGAGTAGGTGAAGGGCAGCGGGGTGTTGGCGATGCGCTCGCAGCCACCCAGCGCAGCCGAGAGCTCGTCCAGCCCCTGCTCCATGTGTTGCGCCAGCATCGGCGAAAGGGCGCCGGCATGGCGCTGTTCGCGCAGCCATTCGCCCAGCCACAACAGAATCAACATTGGCGCCGAGCGGGCATTGGCAAGTCGAACGAGCACGGACTGTGGCAGCAGGCCGTTCAGATCGGCGTCACGCGGACGTCCGCGCAACTGGTTGCGCATCGCGGTGGCGAATGCGATCAGGCCGAGTACGAAGGGGCGAACCTCACGGCCCTGGTCAAGCAGCGTCAAGGCCTGGCGGGCCAGGTTGCGCGCCACGACCAGCACTGCGCCCCAGAGCTTGCGCGCCTCCCAGTAGCGGTCATAACTGGCGTTGATGCGAAAGCCGAGGAAGATCGCGAGCGCCACGCCCATCAGCGAAAACGGCGCGGCATTCAGCGTGACCTTCCAGTCAAACAGCTGCCCATGCGCAATGACGACCGCACAGGCCAGCACGAACACGAACAGCTGCTGCCAGAATATGCGGTGAATGAGGGAACCGCGGCGGACGAACAGCAGGCGGATCCAATGCGGGCGGGGGCGAACGATCACGATGGTGGGCCAGGTTTACATGTCTTGAATCAGGACGCCGGTATCGACGTAGCGCAACATCCGTATCGCGCCTCGTCGCGAAGCATGAGAACGAGCCTGACTGCGCTGCGTTGCTGGCAAGGCTGAATCGACGACCTCCGGAACATGTGCCTTGGTCTCAGCGAGCGAAAGCGTTCTCATGTGGCGACCTTGATGACTAGATGACCAACATCAGGAATGGTGATACGCCACCCACACCGCAGCCTGTTTGCACCGACATCAACTGCGCATCCCCACCCGACCAATCAGCCCGCGTAGCGACTCCTGCAAGTCTGCCGGCATGATCACGAACTTGGCGTTGTCCGACTCGCTGAGCTTCTCGAGGGCGCCAATGTACTTCTCGCCCAGCAGATAGAGCATCGGGGTGGTATTTTCGCCGACCGCTGTGGTGACCCGGCGAATGGCCTCGGCCGAGGCCTCGGCGAGCATGACCTGGGCGTTGGCATCGCGTTTGGCGGATTCGAGGCGGGCCTCGGCCTCGAGAATCGCGGCCTGCTTGGCACCTTCGGCCTTAGTGACAGCGGCCTTGCGCTCACGCTCGGCCGCCGCCTGCAACTCCATTGCGCGCTGCATCGACTCGGACGGCTTGATGTCCTGGATCTCGACCGACTTCACGGTCAGGCCCCAGTCGACGGCCTCGTCGGCGATGCTTTCGCGCAACCGGGCCTTGATCTTGTCGCGTGACGACAGCGCCTGGTCGAGTTCCATCTCGCCGACGATCGAGCGCAGCGTGGTCATGATCAGGTTGCGGATCGCCTCGGAGAAATCGGTCACGCCATACACCGCCTTGACCGGGTCGGTCACCTTCACGAACGCGATCGCGTTGGTCAGGATCACAGCGTTGTCGCGGGTGATGACCTCCTGCTCCTGCACGTCGAGAATGATGTCCTTGGTGACCAGTTTGTAAGCCACCCGGTCGAGGTAGGGAATCAGGATGTTGAGGCCGGGGCGCAGGGTGCCGTTATATTTGCCCAGGCGC
>JAEUNS010000309.1 GCA_016790005.1 Zoogloeaceae bacterium | reverse complement strand
GCCGGCCTCCAGCGCGGTGACGGTTTCGTCGGACTTGTCGTAGGTGATCGGGGTGTACTTCATGCCATTGGCACGGAAGTAGTCGGTCAGGTTGAGCTCGGTGGTGGTACCGGCCTGGATGCACACCGCGGCGCCGTCGAGTTCTTTGGCGCTCTTGACGCCAAGCTTGGTGCTCACCAGAAAGCCCTGGCCATCATAGTAGGTGACGCCGGTGAATTTGAGCCCCATGCCAGCGTCGCGCGAGCTGGTCCAGGTGGTGTTGCGTGAAAGAATGTCCACTTCGCCAGACTGCACTGCAGTGAAGCGCTCTTTCGCGGTCAGCGGGCTAAAGCGCACCTTGCTGGCATCGCCGAACACTGCAGCGGCAACCCCGCGACAAATATCGACGTCAATGCCGAGATACTGACCCTTTTCATCTGTGTAGGAGAAGCCCGGCAGACCGTCGCTGACGCCGCACTGTACGAAACCCTTCTTGATCACCGCATCGAGGGTCGCGCCGGCATGGGCCGGAAGCGAAAGGGCTGCGGTGGCACTAACCGCGGCTGCAATCAGGGTTTTCTTGGCTACTTTCATTAATGGACCTCCAGATCAGTTTTTGAAGTGATGCAAACATGGTTCCGCGACACATTCAGAGCAGTGGCCGGGCGCAGATCAATGCGCCTGCCACACTCCGAAATGAGGCCAGAAACCGCCTCTGACCCGGACAGTATTGTCGTCGGCAATCAACAGCGCAATAGAATTAGGGAAACTCCCTAGCAATACCGTTGCCGCGGGTTAACCCGAACAAGAAACGCAAATATATGAAAAATATATAGAATTTAATTGCAATTCTTTATCCGATGTTGCACCAATAAAGTAAAGCACTAAACGTGCCATATAGAACTTAACGAATAATCGCCTGTGACGGGTCAGATTGCCCGGCTAATGCTCGGGGTCGGGCACCATGGCTGTGAGTAAGTCACGGGAAAGCACAGTCGCGGTGCAGGCGCGGCTGACTGACGCACGCTACCGTGGATCTATACGGCAGCGGGATGCGGAGACCGGCTGCAAAAGAACCCGCCATCTTGCGAACTTGTTACAAGGGGGCACGCCTTGCACGCGCCCCGAGCGAAGATCACGACTTGAGATCGGGCAGAACGATATTGACCTCAAGGACTTCATAGTTGTCCTGTCTTTCGAGTTGTACCTTGATGTCGTCGGGGTTGACCGCGACGTACTTCGAGATGACCTCGATCAGCTCGCGCTGCAGCGCGGGCAGAAAGTCGGCACCGCGCCCATCCGTGCCATGTTCGCGTGCGATGATCAGCTGCAGCCGCTCCTTGGCGATCGAGGCGGTCTTTTTCTTCTCGCCGAACAACAGAGTCAGTAGCGACATGTCACTTGCCTCCGAACAAGCGCTTGATAAGGCCCGGCTTGTCGTAATTGACGAAACGCAGCGGACGGTCTTCGCCGAGGAATCGCGAAACCACATCGGTGTACGCTTCCGATACATCGGTGCCCTTCAGGTGGATCGCCGGCGTGCCCTGGTTGGATGCATGCAGCACCGACTCGGACTCGGGAATCACGCCGATCAGCGGCACCCGCAGGAGTTCCTGCACATCCTTGTACGAAAGCATTTCGCCGTCGTCTACACGCTTGGGCGAATAGCGGGTGAGCAGTAGATGCTCCTTGACCGGTTCGCGCCCTTCGGCGGCGCGGCGCGATTTCGACTGCAGAATGCCCAGAATTCGATCGGAGTCGCGCACCGAGGAGACTTCGGGGTTGGTGGTGACGATTGCTTCGTCGGCGAAGGTGAGCGCCATGATGGCGCCACGTTCGATGCCAGCCGGCGAGTCGCACACGACGTAGTCGAAACCCATGTGCTCGAGTTCGCGGATGACCGCCTCGACGCCTTCTTCGGTGAGCGCTTCCTTGTCGCGGGTTTGCGATGCGGGCAGCACGAAGAGGTTCTCGCAGTGCTTGTCCTTGATCAGCGCCTGATTCAGGCGCGCTTCACCATTGATGACGTTTACGAAGTCATAGACGACCCGGCGCTCGCAGCCCATGATCAGGTCGAGGTTGCGCAGGCCGACATCGAAATCGATCACGGCCGTCTTGAACCCGCGCAGTGCCAGGCCCGATGCAAACGCCGCGCTGGTGGTGGTTTTGCCCACCCCGCCCTTGCCTGAAGTTACAACAACGACTCGAGTCACGTTTGTTCCCTTTCCGAAGAGTGTCCCACGCTCAGTCGAGCGCGAGCGATTCAATGCCAAGCTTTTGTTCGGTGCCGTTCATCACCATGCGCACATGCGCGGCCTTGCCCGCCAGCGATTCGGCGATGCCTTGTTCGAAGGTCTTGTAGACCCCGGCGATCGAGACGATCTCGGGGCCGAAATTGGTAGTGACGATTCGTGCGCTGGCGTTGCCCTGAGCGCCGGCGATCGCGCGCCCGCGCAACGGCCCATAGCAATGGATGCTGCCGTCGGCGATTACCTCGGCGCCATTGCTCATGCCGGCAAGCAGCACGATGTCGCCGCCGCGCGCGTATACCTGCTGGCCCGATCTCAGCGGGCGGTCGACAAACAAGGTGTCGACCTGTGCCGGGGCGGGTTCGACGCGGGCTGCAGCCGGTGCGGGGGTGGGTGGTGCCTCAGCCTCAGCCACGGCAGGGGCAGGTCTGGCCGATTCGGGTGGCGGTTCGCTCAGTTCGGCGGCATCGAGCAGGGCCAGCCCGGCCTGACGAGCAGTCTCTGCAAGCGGGGGCGTGAGGTTGCGAACGCCGATCGGTTGCAGGCGAAAGCGCTTGAGCAGGCTCAATAAACCTGGCCAGTCGATGCGCTGGGGTGGGTCGGCGAGCTCCGCGAAATCGAGGACGGTGGCTTCGCCGTTGAAGAAGTCGGGCATTCCACCGAGCATCTTGTGCAGCGCGTCTGCGAGCGCCGGCGCGTCGGCGACGCGCAGCACCGCAATGGTCGAATCCAGGGTGGCATTGCGAAACTCGATCGGACGAGTCGCGGGGGCGGGGGCAACGCTCATGAATCGGGAATGCCTGAAAAATGCAACAGTCTACTTAGCACCTTGACTTCGAGCAAGGCCGAAAATCGGCGCGCCTGCCCGTGCGGGGCAAGCAGCGCTCAATGCAGGGTGGGCGGGCTCGGTACGACCGGATGCGGGGCCTTCTCGGGAGCAAAGATCTCGGCGATTTCTTCGGCCTCGAAGTGGTAATCGTGATTCGACATCTCGTCCTGCACCAGCACCTCGCCATGTTCGGTCAGGATCCGGCGCACCTCGGCCTCGCCGAGGCTCTTCAGCATGCCAACCACCTTGGCGCGATCGGCCGGCCAGTGGTGGGTGACCAGACGTGGATCGAACACCCGCACGGTTTCCTCGGCGAACAGGCGGCTCAGGAGTTCTTCGGATGACAGCGACAGCAACTCGACATCGCGAACGGTGGCGGCGAGCGTCGTCACCCGCGCCCAGCCATCGGCATCGTGGAGGTCGGCGCCGGGAAGCTTCTGCAGGAACAGCGCAACCGCCGAGTGCGGGTCGCAGGCGAGCCACAGTGCAGCAGGTTGTTGCTCCGACTGCACCAGATAGTGCTCGAACACTTCGGCGATTCGGCTGCCCTCCATCGGCACCAGGCTCGAATACGGCTCGCGCATCGATGGAGCATCGAGCGTCAGTTGCAGGCTACCGTTGCCGACCAGTGCCTCTAGCCCGGGATTCTCGACCGTTGCGATCTGGCTGGCATCGGCCTCGTCGATTCGCGCCATTGCACGCAGATTGAGCGATTCGGCACAATCGACGACCAGCATCTTGAGCGGACCCTCGCCGCGGAGCTGGAAAGTGAGCCGACCGGGCTGCTTCAAGTTGCCGGCGATCACGACCGACACCGCGCACATCTCACCCAAGAGGCGTGCCACCGGAGCCGGGTAGTTGCGACGCTCCTGCAGTGCGGCCCACACGTCGTCGAGCCGCACCACCGCACCGCGGATGTCGAGTTCATCGAACAGAAAGCGTTGCACATAGCTCGGGCGCACGCCCGCAGCGTTTCGTGGCTTGTGGGTGTCGTCGCTCATGCCATGCCTCCAGTTGGTGCCAGCGCTGCTTCGAAGCGGGTGGGGTCGAAGCCGACCAGCAAGCTGCCGTCGGCGAGCTCGACCACCGGGCGGCGGATGAGGCTGGGCTGCTCGCTCATCAGCGCAATTGCGGCCGCGTCGCTGGTGATTACGCGGCGGGCTTCAGCAAGTTTGCGCCAGGTGGTGCCGCGGGTGTTGATCAACCCATCCCGGCCCACGTGTGCACACCAGCGACCGAGGGTGTCGGCATCGATGCCGGATTTCTTGTAGTCGTGAAAACGATAGGCGACGCCTCGCTCATCGAGCCAGTCGAAGGCCTTCTTCATCGTGCTGCAGTTCTTGATGCCGAATATCGTGATGCTCATGCTTGTATGCTCGTCCTGGTGGCTTGCGCAATGCGCATCATGTCGGTCATTTCGAGCGGAGTGCCTTTGCCAGCGCATCGGCCATCGCGCCACCGGCGGCCGGTTTGGCACTACTGTCCTTACGTGCCGGGTCGTTGCGCATGCCACGTTGATCGTTGCCGCGGGGTGCTCCCCCGCGGCCCGGGTGTCGTTCGCCAGTCCGGGCCGCATCGCCGCCCTTGGGTTGTGCTTCATCGCTGAGCCGCATCGTTAGCGCGATGCGATTGCGCGGCAGATCGACCTCCAGAACCTTGACCTTGACCACTTGGCCGGCCTTGACCACGCTATGCGGATCCTTGACGAAGCGTTCTGCAAGTGCCGAGATGTGCACCAGGCCATCCTGGTGCACACCGATATCGACGAATGCGCCGAAGTTGGTGACGTTGGTCACCACGCCTTCGAGCAACATGCCGGGCGCGAGATCCTTGAGGGTTTCGATGCCATCGCGGAAGGTCGCGGTGCGAAACTCGGGGCGCGGGTCACGCCCCGGCTTTTCGAGCTCGGCCAGAATATCCTTTACTGTCGGCAGGCCGAAGCGTTCGTCGGTGAACACGCCGGGCTCCAGGCTCTTAAGCACAGACGTGTTGCCCATGAGTTCGCGCACGCTCTTTTGCACCTTGGCCAGTATGCGTTCAACCACCGGGTAGGCTTCCGGGTGTACGCCCGAGGCGTCGAGCGGATTGTCGCCGTTGGAAACACGCAGGAAGCCGGCGGCCTGCTCGAAGGTCTTGGGGCCGAGCCGAGCTACCTTCTTCAGACTGTCGCGGCTCTTGAACGGGCCGTTGCTGTTGCGGTGTTCGACGACGTTGGCGGCAAGGTTGGCATTGAGGCCGGAGATGCGGGCGAGCAGCGGGGCGGAGGCGGTGTTAACGTCGACGCCGACCGCGTTTACGCAGTCCTCGACCACGGCGTCGAGGCTCTTTGCCAGTCGGCTCTGGTTGACGTCGTGCTGGTACTGACCCACGCCGATCGACTTCGGATCGATCTTGACCAGTTCGGCGAGCGGATCCTGCAGGCGCCGGGCAATCGACACCGCGCCCCGCAGCGACACATCGACATCCGGAAACTCGCGCGCAGCCAGTTCAGAGGCGGAGTACACCGATGCACCCGCCTCCGAGACCATGATCCGGGTCAGGTGCAGTTCGGGGTGGCGCTTCATGAGATCGGCGGCGAGGGCATCGGTTTCGCGCGAGGCGGTGCCGTTCCCGATCGCGACCAGTTCGACCGCATGGCGCTTGGCTAGCACAGCCAGGGTGGCGAGGCTGGACTCCCGGTCGCGGCGCGGCTCGAAGGGGTAGATGGTGGCGGTGTCGACCAGTTTGCCGGTGGCGTCGACCACGGCCACCTTGACCCCGGTACGAATGCCCGGGTCGAGCCCCATGGTCGTGCGGCTGCCAGCGGGTGCGGCCAGCAGCAGATCCTTGAGGTTGCGGGCGAATACCCGAATCGCCTCTTCTTCGGACCGCTCACGCAGCTGCCCCATGAGTTCGAGCTCGAGGTGAATCGAGATCTTGACGTTCCAGGCCCAGCGGGCGGTGTCGAGCAGCCATTTGTCGCCCGACCGACCCTGGTCGCGAATCCCCATGTGTGCGGCGATGCGGCTCTCGCAAGGATGGGGTGCATTCGGGTCGGGGCGCTCGACCTCCAGCGACAGGCGCAGCACCCCTTCGTTGCGTCCGCGCAAGAGGGCCAGCGCGCGGTGCGACGGCATGGTTTCGAGCGGTTCGCTGAATTCGAACCAGTCGCGGAACTTGGCGCCTTCGTTCTCCTTGCCCTCGATCACGCTGGCACGCACCTGAGCGTGATCGCGCAGATAGTCGCGCAGCTTGCCGATCAGGGTCGCGTCCTCGGCAAATTGTTCGATCAGGATCTGGCGGGCGCCGTCGAGTACGCTCTTCGCATCGGCAAAACCGGCCTCGGGGTTGAGGTATTTCGCCGCTTCCGCCTCGGGCGTGAGCGTCGGATCTGCCAGCAGGGCGTCGGCCAGCGGGGCGATTCCGGCTTCGCGTGCGATCTGCGCCTTGGTGCGGCGCTTCTGCTTGTAGGGCAGATAAAGGTCTTCGAGGCGTTGCTTGGTTTCGGCCGATTCGATCTGCTCGCGCAGCTCGGCGGTGAGCTTGCCTTGTTCTTCGATCGAGCCGATCACGCTGGTACGACGGTCTTCGAGTTCGCGCAGATACCCGAGGCGCTCTTCGAGGGTGCGCAACTGGGTGTCGTCGAGTCCGCCAGTGACTTCCTTGCGGTAGCGGGCGACAAAAGGCACGGTCGCGCCTTCGTCCAGCAACTGCACGGCGGAGAAGACCTGGCGTGGCGATACGCCCAGCTCGGTGGCAATACGGTGTTCGATGGGTGGCAGCATGGCGAATTCAGTCGCTGGACCTTGCGGTTTTGCGGTTCGGTCGTTGAAGGGTATGCGGAAAGTGCGCGATGGTGAATCAAGCGGCGCCGCGGTGCAAGCCTGTCGGCCAATGTCGCGACTTGAAGCGCACCCGCCGGCAGGACTCGCGAGTGACCGTGGCGAACCTGTTCTGGGTGCTCAGAGGGCGATCAGGGTCTGGCGGCCGGACCAGGTTTCGCCGGCATCGAGCTGCACCTTGCCGCGGGCAGCGGCGGCTTCGACGCATAGCATGTGCCGAAAACCCAGCGTTGGCATGTCGGGCAGGGCGGCGCAGCGTGCCTCCCAGGGATTCCATACCACTACGTCGGGAAAACCTTCGGCTTCAATCGCGAGGCTGCGCCCGCCGTCGCTCAGGAGTAGCGGGCGGGTCACCGCGTGGTAGATGCGGTCAATTTCGGCGTCGACGATGATTGCATCGCCGGTTTCGCGGTGAATGCGATTCTGATCGAGCTTATCGCTGTACTCGAAGCCGTAGAGACCCTCGAGGCGGCAATTCTCGACTTCGCGCACGCGCAGGTAGGTGTGAAGCGCCGCAGTGAATGCGAACGGCCCGTAGCCGGTGTTCTCGACCGCGAACTCGACGTCGAGGCGGGGGCCGTCGATCACGAAGGTGATCTCGGCGCTGAAACCATGCGGCCAAATGGCCCAGGTTTCATCGTCGTCGCCGAGCGAGAGCGTGGCGAGGGCAAAGTCCTTGCCGGTGCGTTGCTCTGTTACGGTCCAGTTGCGGGTGCGGGCGAAACCGTGCTGGGGCAGCTTGCCGAGGCCGGCGAACTGCGGAAAGCACACCGGCACGCCTCCGCGTACGGCATTCACGCCGTCGAACGCGGCCTTGTCGCTCAGATACAGGCACTCTTCGCCCCCGGCCGGCGTCCATGACAGCAGTTGCCCGCCGAAGAGTGAAATCACGGCCCGGGCGCCGTGACCGCACTGCAGCGCGATCGCGGGTTGTCCGTGCAGCATGAAGGCTTCGATTGCGGCACTCATTGGCTCGTCACCCGTTTGTTGTCATCCTGCACGTCAGCCCTGCAGCGACAGTACACCGAGCTTGACGGTGCTGTCTTCGGGGTCGTTGCTGAGCACGAAGCCCAGCCCCTGAACGAACTTGAGCATGCGCTCGTTCGAAGCAAGAAAGACCCCGTTCATGTATTCAAGACCACGATTGCGCGCGGTTTCGATGAGTATCTGCATCAGCTTGCGGGCGAGGCCGCGTTTTTGCCAGTCGTCGGCCACCACCACCGCAAATTCGCACGATTCGCCATCCGGGTTCACCGCATAGCGGCACACCCCGACTTCGGTCTCGACGCCGCCGACTTCGATCGTGGCCAGAAAGGCCATTTCACGGTCGTAGTCGATCTGGGTGAGGCGTGCAACCATCGCCGGCGGCAGTTCGCGCATGGTGTTCATGAAGCGGTAGTACTTGGTTTCGGCCGAGAGCTTGCGCACGAACTCGACCTCGAGCTCGGCATCTTCGGGCTTGATCGGGCGGATCGTGATCTCGATACCGTCGGGCTGCATCCACTTGGTGATGAGCTGCGACGGATAGGGGTGGATCGCCATGTGATCGTAGCGATCCGCCGACGGCGAAACATTATCGGCCACCACCCGCGCATCGACCGCGACCGCACCATGTTCGTCGACGATCAACGGATTGATCTCGAGCTCGCGCACCCAGGGCAGCTCGCACACCATCTCCGAGATTCGCAGCAGCACGAACTCGAGCGCGTCCATATTGATCGCCGGCATGTTGCGGAACTCGCCGAGAAGGCTCCAAACCCGCGACGAGCGCACCAGATCGCGCACCAGGTAATGGTTGAGCGGCGGCAGCGCGACCGCGAGATCCTTGTTCGCTTCGACCTTGTTGCCGCCTTCGCCGAACGCGATAATCGGCCCGAAAACCGGGTCGCGGCGCACGTTTACCACCAGTTCGCGGCCGTTGCGCTTAAGGATCATCGGCTCAATCGCGACACCGTTGATCGCGGCATCGGGCTTGTTGCGCTTGACCTCGTCGAGAATTTCCTGGTATGCGGTACGCACCGCGGCGAGGCTGCCGAGGTTCAGGCGTACGCCGCCCGAGTCGGCCTTGTGGATGATCGACGGCGAATCGATCTTCATGACCACCGGCAGGCCGATCTCTTCGGCGAGCACCATGGCTTCGGTGGCCGAGCGTGCGACGACGGTTTGTGCGATCGGAATCCGGAAGGCCGCGAGCAAGGCCTTGGATTCCATTTCATTCAGAACCTTGCGGCGCTCGGCCAGCGCAGTTTCGATCACCAGGCGGGCGCTCTCGACGCTGGGCGGATTCAGATGCGACAGCGACGACGGCGTCTGCATCAAGAGCTTCTGGTTGCGATAGTAGGCCGAAATGTGGCTGAAGAGCTCCACGGCGGGTTCGGGCGTGCGGAAGGTCGGAATTCCGGCCTCGTTGAACAGATGACGTGCTTCGCCCACCAGTTCTTCGCCCATCCAGCAGGTCACGACCGGTTTGTCGGCGGTTTTTTCGATCTCGATGATCGCACGCGCCACATCGGTCGGACTGGTCATCGCCTGCGGCGTGAGCATCACCAGCACGCCATCGACGTTAGGCCCTTCGAGCGCGGCCTGGACCGCCTTGCGGTAGCGCTCGACATCGGCATCGCCGCCGATGTCGACCGGATTGCCATGCGACCAGTGTGTCGGGAGGGCCGCATTGAGCTTTTCCATCGTGATGTCGGCGAACTCTGACAGTGGAATGCCGAGGTCGGCCGCACGGTCGGCTGCCATCACGCCCGGGCCGCCACCGTTGGTGATGACGGCAAGTCGGTTGCCGCGCGGGCGGAAGTGCGAGAACAAGGCGTTTGCGGCTGCAAACAACTGACCCAGGTTGTACAGCCGGATCACGCCGGCACGCCGCAGGGCCGCGTCGAAAACACTGTCTTCGCCGGCAATTGCGCCCGAGTGCTGGAAGACTGCGCGCGATGCCTCGGGATGGCGGCCAACCTTGATCAGCAGCACCGGCTTCACCCGCGCAGCGGCGCGCAGCGCGCTCATGAAGCGGCGGGCATCGCGAATGCCTTCGACATACAGGAAGATGCTCTCGGTGCGCGAGTCCGACACCATGTACTCAAGCACTTCGCCGAAGTCGATGTCGCTGCTGGTGCCGAGCGAAACCACCGCCGAGAAGCCGACGTTGTTGGGTTTGGCCCAGTCGAGAATTGCGGCGCACAGCGCGCCCGACTGAGAAATCAGGCCGATGGAACCCTTGAGCGCGCTGGCATGCGCGAAGGTGGCATTCAGCCCGAGTTCGGGCCGCATGATGCCGAGGCAATTGGGGCCGAGCAGACGGATACGGTGGCGGCGGGCGGCCTCGACCACGTGCCGCTCCAGCATCGCGCCACGCTTGTCGCTTTCGGAAAAGCCTGCAGTCAGCACGACGACGGCCTTGACCCCGGCACGACCACAGCTGTCGATCACGCCCGGTACCTTGTCTGCGCGCAACGCGATCACGGCGAGATCGAGACGGTGAGGCACATCTTCGACCGATTTGTGGCATGGAATGCCAAGCACCGTTTCATGCTTGGGATTGATCGCGAACAGCCGACCCTTGAATCCGGCGTCGAGCATGTTACGGATCACAACGTTGCCAAGCGAGGATTCGCGTTCGCTTGCGCCAATGACGCCGACCGATTTCGGTTCGAGCAAGGGGCTGAGATAGTGCTTTTCTTTCATGATCTTGTCGTCTTCTTCGAATCTCGTTCAGCCTTATGGTAGAACGGATTGCGTTTCCTGAATGGTTCGCGTTGGCAGGCGGTGATAAAGACTTGCGGCGTTCACCATACCGCAGTGCAGCATCGACGTTGGTTAAAAGTTCACACCCTCTTGCAGACAAATCACGATATGTCGGCTGGGCGCAACAGGAATCATTGTGCGCTCAGGGTAAAAAAGAAGGCCGCGCCCCGGTCTGGACTCGACTCGGCCCAGATGCGCCCGCCATGCCGTTCGATGATGCGTTGTACGTTGGCAAGGCCAATGCCTGTGCCCTCGAATTCGGAATCATCGTGCAGCCGGTAAAACGGTCGAAACAGGTTGGCCGAAAACGCCATGTCGAATCCCATCCCGTTGTCGGCGACACAGAAAACCCGCTGACCGCTCTCGACCGCCGCAGTAAAACTGATGTGCGCAATCTCGCGGGTAGAGGTGAATTTCCATGCATTGCCGAGCAGGTTATCAAGCACGACCCGCATCATGGTCTTGTCGGCAATCGCCATGAGATCGGTGGTGACCTCGACCTCGACTTTGCGGTCGGGGCTCTGGGTATGCAACTCGTCGAAAATCACGGTCGCCAATTCCGAAAGGTTGATGCTCTCTTTCTTGAGGGCGTGGCGGGTGAAGCGAGCCAGTTCGATGAGCTTGTCGCTCAGGTAACCCATGCGACTCGCAGCATTGCGGATGCGCTCGAGGTGATCGCGGGTGGTGTCATCGAGATGCTCGGCCAGGTCCTCCTCGAGGATGCGGGCAAAACCGTCGATCGATCTCAACGGTGCGCGCAGGTCGTGCGAGACGGAATACGAAAAGGCCTCGAGTTCGCGGTTTGAAGCCTCCAGTTCGGCGGTGCGGGCGCGTACCCTGGCTTCGAGTTCCTGGTTGATGTTGCGTAAGGTCATCTCGGCGATTTTGCGAGTAGAGATGTCGTCTATCGTGCCGACCAGGCTGCGCAGGTCGGGGGCTACGTCGTCACCACTCACCCGTCTGGCGGTCAGCTCGATCCAGCAGATCTCGCCGGTGCGTTTGTAGAGCCGTAGCGACGCATGGTACTCACGTTGCTCGCCCGAGAGCAGATGCCCCAGGCCGCGAATGGCCTTGTCACGATCGTCGGGATGAAGGAAGTCGATCAGCGACTGGCCGGTGCTGTCGGCGATGGGATGGTTGGTGATGGCCTCCCAAGCGCGGTTGAGCAGGGTGAAGCGCTTCTGGTCATCGGTGCGAAATACCACCTCACGCACCGAGTTTACGACATCGTGATACAGCGCGCGGCTCTCGTGAAGCGCATGTTCAGCGAGAATCTGGCGAGTGATGTTGCGACCGATGCCGAGGTATCCGGTGCAAATGTCCGCTTCGAACATCGGACGGCCGCTGAGCTCGACGAATTGAACATGCCCTCCGCCATCGGCAAAGCGCAACTTAACCTGGACCGCCTGCTGGTGATCAACTGCGCTGCGGTAAGCATCCCATCCGCCCTCGGGCATGGCCTGCCAGCCGAGATCCCAAGGGGTGAGTCCGAGTACTCGTTTTGCCCTGATCCGGGTGGCGGCGTCGAAGCCCTCGCTCAATACGATCAGGCGGTGGCTCTGGTCGGCTTTCCACAGCCAGTCCGCCGACAATTCGGTCAGCGCACGCAGTTCGTTACGGTCGAACTGGCTGCTGTTGCGTGCAGCACGCTCGACGTCGTCGAGGATACGGTTTTGTCGAACTTGGCGATTGTGGATGATAAGTGCCAGCAGCACGACCAGTACCACGACCAGGGACCACGGAATGATCGCCGGGTTGATCACGTCAGGCACGCTCCGCCCCCGGGTCGGCCGAGGGGGCGGAGTGAACCCCTGGCACGGACAGCTGTTTGAGGTAAAACCTGGAATGGCTCATGCGCACTTTCCGATTTTTGCTCTCGAAGGGAATTGGCAACTACGAGCCGACATCTTAACGCACCGTCTTATGGGGCTGTGCGCGGCGGCCGCATTGCGGTGAAGCCTTGAACGTAATGGGCTGGCGCAGTCGCAGGTGGCGGCCAAGCTTGTTTGCCTTCCTCCCCATGATAGAGTGATTCGCTTCTGCAGGATGTGGCCATCTTCGGCCCTGGCTTTGATCTGATCGGTTCTCTTGTTGAATGGAGCAAGTGCTTGATGTCTGTTCATCCCTTGAGCGGCGCACCATCACCGTGGGTCGTGCGATGGTCGGCATGTTTGCCCGCGGGCGGCAGGGTGCTGGATTTTGCCTGCGGCGGGGGCCGGCATGCGTTGTGGCTGGCTGCACGGGGGTTCAGGGTTGAGGCAGCCGACCGCGACCGGGCGGCCTTGCGCGCGCTGGCAGGCGCGGCCGGGGTGGTGCCAGTGGAGGCCGACCTCGAAATCGGCCCGTGGCAGTTCGAAGACGGTCGATACGATGCCGTGGTGGTCACCAACTACCTCTTTCGCCCGCGGCTGCCCCAATTGTTGACCTGCCTCCGTCCGGGCGGCGTGCTGGTCTACGAGACCTTCATGCGGGGCAACGAGCGATTCGGCAAACCCTCGAACCCTGACTTTCTGCTGCACGAGGGCGAGTTGCTCGCGCTCGTTCGCGACGGCTTCAGCGTGGTTGCGTTCGAGCAGGGTGAGATTGCCAAACCCAAGCCCGCGATGGTGCAGCGAATCTGTGCAGTCAGGGGCGCTGGGCTTCAGGTTCGCCTGCCCTGAACGCTTGCCAGACGGTGTTCAGCGCGTCATCGAGATCATTTCGCGTGCCAATGCCTCGATGCCGGGGGATGACAAATCGTCGGTCGTCAGTTTCGGTGCCTGGGCAAAGTGGGCGAAATTGCGGTTTTGCGAGCGCCGGTACAAAGGGTCGTAGTGCAGGTCGATGAACTCGGTGTAGAGCGTCGGCAGGTCGTGGGCCTCGGCGAGGGCCTTCCAGCGTGACAAGGTGTCGTTGCTCTGCAGACCGCGCAGATAGTCGATGCGGCGCAACAAGTCGTCCAGGTCATCGCCCAGATAGGCATAGTCGCGCACCAGAAAGTCAATGCGGGCGGCGTGGCTTGCTTCGATCTCGATGCAAGGGCTTGCGTGCATTTTCAGCAGCAATACGTCCGGAACATGAATGCGCCCGATCTTGCGGCTTTCGGCCTCGATGAACACCGGGCGTGCCGGGTCGAGGCGCGAGACTTCACCAAACAGACAGCTCTCGAACCACTTCTGGCTGGGCTGCGGCTGGCCGGGCAGGGCGCCCAGCACCGAGCCCTTGTGCGCGGCCAGGGCTTCGAGGTCGATAACCTGTGCGCCGAGTCGCGTAAGGGCCTCGAGAACGCGGGTTTTTGCGCTGCCGGTGGGGCCGCACACCACCCGCAAATCGAGCTGTGGAGGTAAGCGCGCAAGCTCGGCCACGACATGATGGCGCCAGTTCTTGTAGCCGCCTTCGAGTTGGCAGGCATCCCAGCCGACCATCCTGAGCCAGGTGGTGAAGGCGCCGCTGCGCTGTCCGCCACGCCAGCAGTAGACCAACGGCCGCCAATCCCTGGGCTTGTCAGCCAGGCTTTCACGCAGGTGGCGGGCGATGTTTTCGGCCACCATCGCGCCGCCGAGCTTGCGCGCCTTGAAGGGTGATTCCTGTTTGTAGATCGTGCCGACGATCGCACGCTGCTCGTTGTCGAGTACCGGGCACGAGACCGCACCGGGAATACGGTCTTCGGCGAATTCGGCCGGACTGCGTGCGTCGATGAACTCGTCAAACTCGGACAGCTGTGCTACGGTCGCGAAACCTTTTTTCATTCCTGATCCCGGGTGGCGAACCAGTCGCCATTGATTTTAAAGTGTTTATGCCGACGCCGTCGCAAAGGCTGCGCTTTCGTCACCTTTCATCCTCACCGAGTTTTCATGAACGACATCAGACTGACCCAATTCTCCCACGGCGGCGGATGCGGCTGCAAAATTGCACCGGCCGTGCTGCAGGATCTGCTCGCTCGCGCACCGGCCGGGCTGATGCCGCCGGAACTGCTGGTGGGCACCGAGCATGCCGACGATGCTGCCGTCTATCGGCTCAACGACCGCCAGGCGATTGTCGCGACGACCGACTTCTTTACGCCAATCGTCGATGATCCGTTCGACTTCGGGCGGATCGCCGCGACCAACGCGCTGTCGGACGTCTACGCGATGGGCGCCACACCGATCATGGCGCTCGCGGTGGTGGGCATGCCACTCGACAAGCTCCCGGCCGAGGTCATCGGGCGGATTCTCGAAGGTGGCGCGTCGATTTGTCGCGAGGCCGGGATTCCGCTGGCGGGGGGCCATTCGATCGATGTGCTCGAGCCGATCTATGGGCTGGTGGGCCTCGGTGTCGTCGACCCGGTCCGGGTCAAGACCAACTCCGGCGCGCAGGCGGGCGATGTCTTGATCCTCACCAAACCGCTGGGCATCGGTATTCTGTCGGCCGGCCTGAAGAAGAATCTGCTGACGCCTGACGACTATGCCGAGATGCTTACGTGGTCGACGACCCTCAACCGGGTCGGCACCCATCTGGCCGAGATCGATGCGGTGCATGCGATTACCGACGTTACCGGTTTCGGCCTCGCGGGCCATTTGCTCGAGGTGTGTCGGGCCTCCAGACTCGGTGCCCGGGTGCGTTTCGAGGCGTTGCCAATCATCGAAAAGGCAGCAGCACTGGTGCGCGACGGGATCTCGACCGGCGCCTCGACGCGCAACTGGGCGAGTTATGGGGCAGAGGTGGCAATGCCGGCGAATGCACCCGAATGGCAGCGCAAGCTCGTCACCGACCCGCAGACGAGCGGCGGCTTGCTGATCGCCTGCGCGCCGGATGCGCTCGAACGCGTGCTGGCCTGCGTTCGGGCGGTACAAGGGAGCGAGGGGCATGTGATCGGGCAGATCTGCGACGGCCCTGCATGCCTGGCATTCGTCTGATGCCGCACATGCGTTTTGGTCGCGCTAACGGCTCATTTCAGCAATGGCGTCAGGTGGGGCCAGATGGTGTCGAGCATGATGCTCTGGGCGTCGGCTATCGGGTGAATGCCGTCGGCCTGAAATTTGTCCGCTTGGTCGGCGAAGCCTTCGAGCAGGAACGGCACCAACGGCACGCGGGTGTGGTCGGCCACTTCGTCAAAGGTGGCCTGAAAGCGACGGGTATAGGCCGGCCCGTAGTTGGGCGGCATGCGCATGCCGACCAGCAGGACCCGGCTGCCGGCTTCCTGCGCGGCGGTGATCATCGCGGTGAGGTTGTCGGCCATCAGCTGCGGGCGCAGGCCGCGCAACCCGTCGTTGGCGCCGAGCTCGAGCACCAGCACCTGGGGTTTGTGCTCAGCCAGCGCAGCGGGCAGGCGGGTTCGACCGCCGGCAGAGGTTTCGCCACTGACGCTGGCATTGACGACCCGGTGCGGGAACCCTTTCTCCGCAAGTCGCGTCTGCAACAGGTTGGGCCAGGCTTCGCCCGGGCGCAGCCCGTAGCCGGCGGAGAGGCTGTCACCCCACACAAGAATGGTGCTGGCATCTGCGCTGGCCGAGCCGAAAACACAGACGAGTAAAAAGGTTGCGATGGATCTGAGCCACATTGAATTCTCCGAGCCGGTCATGGAAGTCGCCGGACTTTGCAAGAGTGTAGCGGTAAGCGGCGGCGACGGTGTTTTGCACATTCTTCAGGATGTGTCGTTTTCCGTTCGGGCGGGCGAGTCGGTTGCGATCGTCGGCGCGTCCGGGTCGGGAAAATCGACATTGCTCGGATTGCTGGCGGGGCTGGATGTTCCCACTGCGGGTGAGGTGCGAATCAATGGTGTCGAGCTTTTCGGCCTGGACGAAGATGCACGCGCCCAGTTGCGTGGTGCCTCGGTGGGCTTCGTGTTCCAGTCGTTTCAACTCCTGCCCGCGCTGACCGCGCTTGAGAATGTGATGCTGCCGCTCGAACTCGCTGGTGCGCCGGATGCGCTCGCAACCGCGAGCCAGTGGCTGGAGCGGGTCGGCTTGGGCGCGCGCACCCGCCACTACCCCAAGCATCTTTCGGGCGGCGAGCAGCAGCGGGTGGCGCTGGCGCGCGCGTTTGCACCTGGGCCGCGGCTGTTGCTGGCCGATGAGCCGACCGGCAATCTCGATGCTGCAACCGGGGCGGCCATCATCGAGCTGGTGTTCACGCTCAACCGCGAGGCCGGCACCACGCTGATTCTGGTTACGCATGATGAAGCGCTTGCCGCGCGCTGCAACCGTACGCTGCGCATGCAGGCCGGCCGGCTGGAGCAAAGGCAGGGCCTCCCCGCCTGACCACAGCGCTCAGCCAGCGGAGCGGCCGATCTCCTTGGCCACCGTGACGCCCGAGCGCACGGCCGATTCGAGGGTTGCTGGATAGGGGGAATCGGTATAGTCGCCCGCAAGCCACAGGCCGGCCACCGGCGTGCGTACCCCTGGGCGGGCAAGCCCGGGCCT
Source organism: Zoogloeaceae bacterium (assembly GCA_016790005.1). GTDB lineage: Bacteria > Pseudomonadota > Gammaproteobacteria > Burkholderiales > Rhodocyclaceae > UBA2357. The sequence goes on along the minus strand of JAEUNS010000309.1, from coordinate 210 downwards.
GCAGGCGATCGTCGCGCGCTTTTCGGTGATCGTCATGGCCCATTCGGGTGAGGGCAGGCGGCGCTGCAGTTCGTTTTCAAGCTGACGATGAACGGTGATCTCGAGGTCGTCTCGCGACAAGGCCTCATGCGGACCATGTGCGCTGATGACCAGCGCGATCAGGCCGGCCTTCGAACCCAGCTGACCGCGATCGAATGCCCACTGCGCGGG
>JAEUNS010000299.1 GCA_016790005.1 Zoogloeaceae bacterium | reverse complement strand
GCTCAAATCCAACCTCCAGGAAGTCCGCGCCCGCGGCGGCGAACTCTACGTCTTCGCCGACGCCGGCAGCGAAATCGCCGAGACCGAAGGCGTACACATCCTCCACATGCCCGAGCACTACGGCATGCTGTCGCCGGTGCTACATGTCATTTCCTTGCAGCTATTGTCATATCACGCTGCGCTGGTGAAGGGCACGGATGTCGATAAGCCGCGGAATCTGGCGAAGAGCGTGACGGTGGAGTGAGGCAGGGGTCGGGCGGTGCGCTAGTTTCTAGTACGATTGCGTACTATGAAAATCACGCCAATCGATTTGTGACGGACACAGCTAATCTTGATCAGTCCAATCTCTATGGCAGCTTTCTGGCTTTAGTGCCGGCCGGTGGGTTGATTCTGGATGCTGGCTGCGGGTCGGGGCGGGATAGCAAGGCGTTTCTGGCGCGTGGGTATGGCGTCCATGCGTTCGATGCCTCGACCGAGATCGCGCGCATCGCCAGCGCGCAGATTGGCCAGGTTGTGGAGGTGGCGGCCTTCGACGGCTTCTCGGATGCACGCAGTTTCGATGGCATCTGGGCGTGCGCGAGTTTGCTGCACGTGGCCGAGCGCGAGCTGCCGGCCGTTCTGGAGAAGCTCTGGGGCTGTTTGAAGCCGGGTGGCGTGCTGTATGCGAGCTTCAAGCTCGGCGAGGGTGAGCGGGTGGTTGAGGGTCGGCACTTCACCGACGCGACCGAGGAGCGCCTGCGTGGATGGCTGACGGGCATGGTCGATATCGCGGCGTTTGAGTGCTGGACCACGCCCGATCAACGGCCCGGGCGCTCGGAGCAGTGGCTAAATGCGCTGGTGCGGCGTGCGCCGGTCTTGGGTCGCCGGCTCTTCACCGGCGATCCGCAACATCTTTTCCTGCCACAGCTTCTCGGTGCGATTGCGCACGCGGACGAGATCGCTCTGGCTGTGGCCTTCGTCAAGACCACGGGACTGCGACTGCTGTTACCCGCGCTGCACGCTGCGCTCGGCGACGATGAGACGCGCAGTCGGCCGCCAGCCAGGTTGCGTATCCTCACCAGCGACTACCTGGACGTCACCGATCCGGAAGCCTTGCGCCTGTTGCTGATCTTGCACGCGCAGGGCGCGTCGGTGCGGGTTTTCGAGGCGGCAGGGAGCAGCGGCTTTCACATGAAGGCCTACCTGTTCGCCCGGTTCGGCGCGGGCCAGCTCGTGCAGGGAAGCGCCTTCATCGGCTCCAGCAACATCAGCCGCCAGGCGCTGACCGACGGGCTGGAGTGGAATTACCGTGTCGACTACCCGGGCGATGTCGGTTTTCTGGAGGCGCGTGCCCGCTTTGAGGAGGTCTTCGGCGATGCGCGCACGCTGCCGCTCACGGATGACTGGATCGAAGCCTATGAGGCGCGCCGCACCCAGCCACTTCGACCAGTCGCCCCCGGGTGTGCCGAGGCCGAACCGCCACCAGACCCAAGCCCCCTACAGCGCGAGGCGCTGGCTGCGCTTGCCGGGACGCGGCGCGAAGGCTACCTCCGTGGCCTGGTGGTGATGGCGACGGGCCTCGGCAAGACCTGGCTCGCAGCATTCGACGCGGAGCAGGCCGGTGCGCGGCGGGTGCTGTTCGTCGCACATCGCGAGGAGATCCTTAACCAGGCGGCAGAGACCTTTTTGCGCATCCGCCCGCGTGCGCGGATTGGCTTCTACCGCGGTCAGCAACGCGATGGCGAAGTCGACATTCTGTTCGCCTCGGTGCAAACCCTGGGGCGCGCTGCGCACCTGGAGCGCTTTGCGCCGCAGCACTTCGATTATGTCGTCATCGACGAATTCCACCATGCGGCCGCTCCTACGTATCGGCGGTTGTTGCACCACTTCTCGCCGCAATTCCTGCTTGGCCTGACTGCAACCCCGGACCGCACCGACCAGTCGGACATCCTGTCGCTGTGTGACGATAACCTCGTCTTCAGCCGTAACCTGTTCGACGGTATTCAGGCGAAGCTGCTCGCGCCATTCCATTACTACGGAATCTGGGACAGCGAAGTCGACTATCGCGAGATCCCCTGGCGCAATGGCCGCTTCGACCCGGCGCAACTCTCCAATAAGCTCGCCACGCTCGCCCGCGCACGGCATGCGCTCAAGCAGTGGCGCGAGAAGGCGCAGCGGCGCACGCTGGCGTTTTGCGTGTCGGTGCGTCACGCCGACTACATGGCTGAGCAGTTTGAGCGCGAGGGCATCGCGGCGGCGTCGGTGCATGCGGAGTCGGTGCTCTCGCGCGGTGAAGCGCTAACCCAGCTTGCGGACGGCCGGCTTGCGATCGTGTTCTCGGTCGATCTCTTCAACGAAGGCGTGGACCTTCCGGGCATCGACACCGTGCTGATGTTGCGCCCCACCGAATCCAAGATCCTCTTCCTGCAGCAGCTCGGCCGCGGCCTGCGTTGTGCCGAGTGCAAGACGCATCTGGTGGTGCTGGACTTCATCGGCAACCACCACAGCTTTCTGCACAAACCGCAGGCGCTGGCCCAGTGCGGCAGCAGCTACCGGAAGCTGGCCGAGTTCGCGCGCAAGGTCGAGTCACAGCGCCTAGAACTGCCAGACGGGTGCTTCGTGAACTATGACCTCGCGCTGATCGATTTCCTGAAAGGGCTGGATGGCGACGGTGTCAGCAAGGACTACAGCGCACTGTATGCTGCGCTGGGTCGCCGCCCCACGCTCACCGAGTTCTACCGTAGCGGCAGCAACCTGCAGCGGATGCGGCGAGAGTATGGAAGCTGGTTCGAGCTGGTCGCCAGCATGGAAGACGGGTTGCAGCCCGATGAACGAGCCGTGGTTACTGCGCATTCCGATTTCTTGCGTGAAGTCGAGAAGGGCGCGATGACCAAGAGCTTCAAGATGGTGCTGCTCGAAGCCTTTCAGGTCCTGGACGGTTGGCATCGGCCGCCTTCGCTGGCGGCGCTGGCAGAGGCTTCGTGGGTGATTCTGCAACGCCGCCGTCCACTGCTTGCGGATCTGCCGGAGGACATGCTGAAGCTCGTGCATGGCGCCTCGCCACGCTGGCAACGCTACTGGCGGGGTAATCCGGTGAATGCCTGGATTGGCGCCAACCAGGGCGCCGAAGCGCGCGCTTTCTTCCGCCTCACTGCAGACCGCTTCGAACCCCGCTTCAAAGTGGCGCCCGAGCACGTGGAGGCGTTGTCGGCGCTGGCGCAGGAGTTGGTCGACTACCGGCTCGCCGCGTATGAGGTGCGGCGTACTGCCTCCGCAGGGGCCGACAATGTCGTGCCATTGCAGCGGCGACAACTGGAGCGTACCGAACTACCTTTCTTCCCGAATCTCAAGATTGCCTGCGGGCATTTCCGCAGCGCGCGGGCTGATGCCGAGGAGCACCGTGCCATCGGCTCCGGCTACGGACGGCTGGACCCTGCCCGCCATTTCATCGCCCGCGCTTCAGGCAACTCCATGAACGGGGGCAAGCACCCGATTCGCGATGGCGATTACCTGCTGCTGGAACACATCAGCCCGGGCAGTGCCGGTTCGATTACCGGCAGCACGGTGGCGGTCGAACGGCAGGATGTGGGTGGTGGTGAGCAGTACCTGCTGCGCGTCGTCACCAAGAACCGCGACGGCAGCTATGTTCTGGTCGCCAACAACCCGGACTATGAGGACATTTTCGTCACGCCCGACATGGCAGCGGAGCTTCGCACGCTGGCGCGTTTGAAGGCAGTCATTGATCCGCTCGAGCTTGCCGTGGGCCAGACCTTCATGCGTGAGGATATTCCTGTGCTGTTTGGTGAGGCCTTCAACCCCGGCAACTGGCATGCCGGACATGTGGTGTTGCCCGAGCAGAAGGCGCATGTGTTGCTGGTGACTCTGAACAAGCAGGGCAAGGCGGAGGACCAGCGCTATATGGACCACTGGATCGACGCGCACACCTTCCACTGGCAAAGCCAGAACCAGACCACGGCGCACAGCAAACGCGGCGAGGAGGTCATCGAGCACGCGAAGCTGGGGATCGGTGTGCACCTGTTCGTGCGCGAACAGAAGCTCTCAGCTGGAAAGGCGGCGCCGTTTGTCTATCACGGGCGGGTGCGTTATCTGCGGCACACGGGCAGCGCACCTATGAGCGTTGTGTTTTCCGTGCACGTCTGAAGCGGCCGGTTTCATCGCAACCCGCTGGGCAAAGGTCGGGTCGAGGTGCTTCAGACAACTATCGCGCACACGTCCTCGGACTCGGGTAAATCATGCGATTGCCTTGGTCACAGACTCGACCTCACCACGTTGGGCTGATCGATTGTTGCTGGTACGACTGAAACCGACTTTTTGCTACCCAAGTCCCTGTCGCTGGAGCGATGTTATGGTTACCGAGTAGGGTGTCCGTTGACCAGATTGCTGAGCATCTGGGCGTCACGCGCGATTCGATCTATCGCTGAATTGACCGCAAGGGCCTGTCTGCACACCGCGTGGGGAGGCTGTGGAAGTTCCAGGTCTCCGAAGTGGATGGCTGGGTACGGATGGACGGTGCTGATAATCAAGCGGGCCCGAATGCGGGGTTCGATAAGGCGACCTGAACCATCGGTTTGCGGATTACCTAAGGGCCGGGAGTACGGTCAAATGACGATGCGAAAAGCTGGAAAAATGACCTTGCAGGAAAGCCTGGAGCAGATGTCTGCCCACTCTTTCAACAAATTGAAGTCCAGATTCCGGTGTCGCAGAGGCCATGAGTAAGCGTAAAGCCGCTCCGACTTGGAGTGACGTCAAAGCCAAGCTGACTGACTTCGACCGCGTCGGCCTGATCGGACTGGTGCAGGACCTCTACGCCGCCAGTAAGGATAATCAGGCTTTCCTGCATGCCCGCTTCGCACTGGGCGACGATGTATTGAAACCGTACAAGAACACCATCGAACGCTGGCTTTGGCCGGATGTGTTCAAGAACCAGGACACCTCGGTCGCCAAGGCCAAGAAGGCGATTGCGGACTACAAGAAGGCGGTTGGACACCCCGATGGGCTGGCTGAGCTGATGATTTTCTACTGCGAGCAGGCAGCCGGTTTTAGCGACGATATCGGTCTTCAGGACGAGGGCTATTTTGATGCGTTGGTGCGGATGTTCGAGCAGGCGTTGAAAACAGTGCGCTTGCTGCCTGATGACC
>JAEUNS010000197.1 GCA_016790005.1 Zoogloeaceae bacterium | reverse complement strand
CGAGATTTATCCGATCGGTTTGCTGAGTCTCGTGCTGCTCGTGTATGTATCGTCGCGGGTCGAGCGGGCGCGTGCCGGATTCGGCCTGGGCTTCGCCTGGGGCATGGGCGCCTTCCTGGCCGGAATTTCGTGGCTCTTCATTGCACTCAATCGCTATGGCGGGGTGCCGGCGCCGGTCGCGGCGCTTGCCATTGCGTTGTTCTGTGCCTACCTGGCGCTGTTCCCGGCGCTGGTTGTCGCCATGTTCGTGCGCATCAGGCCGCGTAAGGTGTGGCTGGGGGCGCTGGCTTTCGCGGGTTTGTGGGTTGTGGCCGAGATTCTGCGCGGGCGCTTGTTCACCGGGTTCCCGTGGCTTGCGATCGCTTATTCGCAGACCCCGCCCAGCCCGCTCGCCGGCTTTCTTCCGGTGCTCGGGGTGTATGGTGTCGGCTTCGTCCTGGCCTGGCTCGCGGCGATCTTTGGTCTTGCCGTTCAGCGCAGCCGGTCTGCGGTGCTTGCCGGCATGGCGGCGCTGGTGCTCGTGAGTGCAGTGGGGGCGGCGCTGATGCGAGTCCAATGGACCGTACCCGAGGGTGAGCCGATCTCGGTTGCGCTGATTCAAACCAATGTTGGCCAGGCGCTGAAGTGGGCACCGGAGCGACTTGCCGAAGTGATTGCCATCAATATCGATCTGGTGCGCGAGCATTCGGCCGACCTGGTGGTATTGCCCGAAACTACCTTGCCCGTGCTGGCCGATCAGTTGCCGGCGGATTTTTTCGCGACCTTGTCCGAACCCGTGCGTTCGATCGGTGCCGATCTGGTGCTTGGGGTGTTCAAGCGCGATGCGCAGGGTCGGATCTTCAATTCTGCGATCAGCCTGGGCGCATCGCCGGGGCAGAGCTACGCCAAGCAGCACCTGGTGCCTTTCGGCGAATACATGCCGCCGTTTTTCGACTGGTTCTACCGGATCGCAAACATTCCCATGTCCGATCAGACCCGCGGCGCGCGCAATCAACCGCCGTTGCAGCTCGCGGGTCAGCAGATCGCGATCAACATCTGTTACGAGGACTTGTTCGGACACGAGTTGATCGGCGGACTGCCGGATGCCACCCTGTTTCTGAATCTCTCCAATCTCGCCTGGTATGGCGAATCGTTCGCCCAGCCGCAGCATCTGCAGATTGCCCAGGTGCGTGCGATGGAGACCGGCCGTCCCATGTTGCGGGCCACGAATACCGGTATGACCGCCGTGGTGCAGCCAGACGGCCAGGTGGCCGGCGTGTTGGCGCAGTTCGAGCGTGGCGCACTGCACATGAGCGTGCGCGGTTATCAGGGTATGACGCCCTACGGGCAGTGGGGCGACTTTGTGGCGCTGGCCATGGCCGCCCTTGCGCTCGGTCTGGTTGCGCTTGCCCCTGGACGCCGGGCGGCATCGGCCTGAGCGATGTGGCGACAATCGCGTGCAGGCGTCGCCCGAACGTCAGAAAGCCAGTAAAATCCCGAGTTCTGCGCATTCGAAGCTCGACCCGAGGTCGACAGGAATCATGACAAAGCCAAAACCCACGTTTCAACAAGTCATTCTGACGCTGCAGCAGTTCTGGGCCGAACGCGGTTGCGTGTTGATGCAGCCGATCGATCTGGAGGTGGGGGCGGGCACCTCGCATACCGCCACCTGCCTGCGCGCGATCGGTCCCGAACCCTGGAATGCCGCCTATGTGCAGCCGTCGCGCCGCCCCAAGGACGGTCGCTATGGTGAGAACCCCAACCGCCTGCAGCACTACTACCAGTTTCAGGTCGCGTTGAAGCCGTCGCCGCCCGACATCCAGGAGTTGTATCTGGATTCCCTGCGGGCGCTGGGTATCGATCCGCTCGTGCATGACATTCGATTTGTCGAGGACGACTGGGAGAATCCCACTCTTGGCGCTTGGGGGCTGGGCTGGGAGGTCTGGCTGGACGGCATGGAGGTCACCCAATTCACCTATTTCCAGCAGGTTGGGGGGCTGGACTGCCGGCCGGTGCTCGGCGAGATCACCTACGGGCTGGAGCGCCTGGCCATGTATCTGCAGGGCGTGGACAACGTGTACGATCTGGTGTGGGCTGTTTATCCCGATGGCTCGCAGGTGAGCTACGGCGACGTGTACTTCCAGAACGAGGTCGAGCAGTCGAAGTTCAACTTCGAGCATTCGAATGTCGAGTTCCTGTTCTCGCTGTTCACTAGTTACGAATCCGAAGCGCGCCGCATCATCGATGCCGGCCTGCCCTTGCCGGCCTATGAGATGGTGCTCAAGGCCGGTCACACCTTCAACCTGCTCGATGCCCGCGGGGCGATTTCGGTGACCGAGCGTGCCGCCTATATCGGGCGGATCCGCAATCTCTCGCGCGCCGTCGCGCAGGCCTATTACGCAGCGCGTGAGGCATTGGGTTTTCCGATGCTGCGCCAGCAACAACCCGTCGCATCCAAGGAGGCCGCGTGATGTCGGTCGCAACCCTGCTGGTCGAACTCCTGACCGAAGAACTCCCGCCCAAGGCCTTGCCGCGCCTGGGCGAGGTGTTCGCCACCCAGATTCATGCAGGCCTCGTCGCACGTGGCCTAGTGCCGGCCGCGGAGCCTGTCCGCTGGTTTGCGGCTCCTCGGCGCCTGGCGATCACCGCTACCGGCGTGGCCGAACGCGCGCAGTCGCAGGAGGTCACCGAAAAAATCATGCCGGTGCAGGTCGCGCTCGATGCCAATGGCGAAGCCACCCCGGCGCTGATGAAGAGGCTCCAGTCGAAAGGCATTGCGCTCGACGCGGTGGCCGGATTCGAGCGGCGCATGGATGGCAAGAGCGAAGCATTGTTCTATACCCGGACGGAGCCGGGTGCGGCGCTGGACGAAGTTCTTGCTGGCATCGTTCACGATGCGATCAAGGCGCTTCCGATTCCCAAGCTGATGCGCTGGGGCTCGAGCGAAGTGCAGTTCGTGCGGCCGGTGCATAGGCTCACCATGCTGCATGGCGCGCGGGTGGTGCCCGGGCGGGTGCTCGAACTCGATGCCGGGCGCGTGACCATGGGCCACCGCTTCATGAGCCGGGGCGAGATCGAACTCGCCACCGCCGATGCCTATGAGCCGACGCTGCTGGCAGAGGGCAAGGTCATCCCCGACTTTGGCGAGCGGCGCGCCGATATCGAGCGCCAGTTGCATGCCGCCGCGCGTGCCGAGAATGCGGCCCTGGGCGACTTTGCCGATCTGCTCGACGAGGTATGCGCATTGGTCGAGCATCCGACGGTGTATGTCGGCGAGTTTGAATCGAGTTACCTCGAAGTGCCCCAGGAATGCCTGATCCTGACGATGCGGGCCAACCAGAAGTATTTTCCCCTCTTCGATCAGGGCGGGCGGCTGCTGAACCGCTTCCTGATCGTGTCGAACATGCGGGTCGCCGATCCGTCGAACATCATCGAGGGCAATCAGCGGGTCGTGCGGCCGCGCCTGGCCGATGCGCGTTTCTTTCTCGAGCAGGACAAGAAGAACGGCTTCGGCTCGCGCATCGTCAAGCTCGGCAACGTGGTGTATCACAACAAGCTCGGTTCGCTCGGCGACCGGGTGCAGCGCATTGCGGTGTTGAGCCGGTTCATCGCCGGCCACCTCGGTGCGGATGCAGTTTTGGCCGAGCGGGCCGGATTGCTTGCCAAGGTCGACCTGCTTACCGACATGGTGGGTGAGTTCCCCGAGTTGCAGGGGGTGATGGGGCGTTACTACGCGCTCGCCGAGGGGTTTAATGAAACCGTTGCCGATGCGATCGAGGCGCATTATCTGCCGCGTTTCGCAGGCGATAGATTGCCCGTTGGCAACGTGGCGTGCTCTGTGGCACTGGCCGACAAGCTCGAGTCACTGATCGGATTCTTTGGTATCGGTGACGTACCGACCGGCGATCGCGACCCCTTCGGTTTGCGGCGCTCGGCGTTGGGCGTCTTGCGTATTCTGAGTGAAACACCGCTGCCCCTCGACCTTGCGGTGTTGATCGAAGAGGGGCGGTCGGGTTTCAAGCGAGGCCTGCTGACGGATGACTTTGCGCCGCGGTTGCTCGACTTCATGCTCGAACGTCTGCGCAATCTGCTGCGCGAAGGGGCTTATGCGCAGGATGTGGTCGATGCGGTCATTGCCCTGCGACCGACGCGCATCGATCAGGTCGTGCCCCGTCTCAAGGCCGTCCAGGCTTTTCAGCAGATGCCCGAAGCGAGCGCGCTGGCTGCAGCCAACAAGCGCATCATCAACGTCCTCAAGAAGGTCGACGAGTCCTTGCCGGAGCCCGATGTCGCCCTGTTGCAGGAAGATGCCGAGAGGGCGCTATTCCACCGGGTCATCGAGGTCGCGCCGTTGGTGCGCTCGCATGTGGCCAATGAGGATTACGCCGAGGCGCTCAGAGTGCTGGCGGGCCTGCGCGACGCGGTCGACAGTTTCTTCGAGTCGGTCATGGTGATGTCCGAAGAGCCGGTGATTCGTCGCAACCGCCTCGGCCTGCTCAAGATGTTGGCGGGCTTGATGAATCAGGTGGCCGATATTTCGCGGCTTTCAGCTCAATGATCGATTCCGCGCGCGCGCGGGTTGACCGGGGTGCGGGAGCCGTCGCCCGGCAAACTGAAAACAGCACCTGGAGTGCGGCATGAAGCTTGTCATTCTCGATCGCGATGGTGTGATCAACCACGACTCCGAACAGTTCATCAAATCACCCGACGAGTGGCGCCCGCTCCCAGGGGCTCTTGAGTCGATCGCCTTGCTCAACCAGTGGGGATGGCGTGTGGTGGTGGCGTCCAATCAGTCGGGTATCGGGCGCGGCCTGTTCGGCATGGATACCCTGAATGCGATCAATGACAAGATGCTGAAGAGTCTTGCCCAGGTCGGTGGACGACTGGATGCGTTTTTTTTCTGCCCGCATTCGGCCGACTCGACCTGCGACTGCCGCAAGCCGAACCCGGGTTTGTTCATTCAGATCGGTCAGCGCTTCAACGTCGATCTCGCACGGGTGCCCTCGGTGGGCGACAGCCTGCGCGACATGCAGGCGACCGTGGCGGCCGGCGCCCTGCCCTTGCTGGTGTTGACCGGCAAGGGTTTGATCACCCGCGACCACCCGGATCTTCCGCCCGAAACCCGCATCTTCCCCGATCTGGCAGCCGTGGTTGCCGATCTCATCGATTGAGCCGCACCGTGGACATCATTCGCTCCTTCCTGTTTGCACTGGTGCTGGTGGTGGTGACGCCGCCCTATGCGCTTTTCGGATTCTTGACCTTTCCGCTTTCGCCCCATCTGCGCTATCGCATCATCACCTCCTGGACGCGCATTGTGATGTGGTTCGTGTGGCACTTGCTGGGGATTCGCTTCCGCGTCGTCGGGCGTGAGCACATTCCGACCGGGCCGGCGGTGATACTTTCCAAGCATCAGTCGGCATGGGAAACCATGGGGCTGCAACTGATCTTTCCGCCGCTGTGCTTTGTGTTGAAGCGCGAATTGCTTCGGGTGCCATTTTTTGGTTGGGGGCTGGCCCAGTTGCCCATCGTCGCCATTGACCGGGCCGCAGGCAAGGATGCGCTCTCGCAGGTTGAAGAGCAGGGGCGGCAGCGATTGGCAGAGGGATTCTGGGTGGTGGTGTTTCCGGAGGGGACGCGGGTGGCGCCCGGCAGTCGGCGACGCTATAAACCGGGGGGCGCTTGGCTGGCGCAGAAAACGGGGGTGCCGGTGGTTCCGGTTGCGCACAACGCGGGAGATTTCTGGCGGCGAAATGCCTTCGTCAAAAGACCGGGCGAAATAACCGTCAGCGTAGGCCCCACGATCGATCCGGCCGGACTCGATGCAGCTGCGATCAACGCGCGTGCCGAAGAATGGATTGAAGCCGAGATGCGGCGCCTCTTTTCCCATCAATACAAAAATGGGTCGGGCTCACAGGCCTGATCGATTGCGCGGCGGCGCTCGTGTCATCAGGTAATCAGTCACCGCCCCCGCGATTTGCGGTCGAAAAAAAACCCCGCGTAAGCGGGGTTTTCTTGAGCAGCGAGCTGATCGTCGATCAGGCAGCCTTCTTGCTACCAGTCTTGGCAGCGGTACCAACGGCCTTGACGGTGGCGTTGGTTGCAGCGGTGACGTTGGCTTCGGCGATTTCAGCAACTTGCTTGGCAGCCTTGTTCACGCTGTCGTAAGCGCTGTTGGCGGCGGCGATGGCCGATTTGACGGCAGCAACGGCAACGTCTGAACCAGCCGGAGCCGACTTGGCAGCCTTGTCGAGGGCGGCAGCCAGGTTCTTGTTCAGTTCGGCGATCTGGGCTTCGAACAGCTTCGAAACTTCTTCCTGACCTTGCGAAGCGATTTCGTACACGCTGCGGTTGTAGGCAACGGCCTTCTCGACCAGCGGCTGAACCAGTGCGCTTTGCAGGCTGATCAGTTCTTGCGCATCCTTGGCGCCGAGCAGGGCCTTGGTGTTGGCAAGCGACTCTTCGAGCAGCGTGCGGGCGGTGTTCAGGTTCAGTGCGGCCAGGCGCTCGACGTTAGCGAAAGCGGAGTTCGCAACGGTCAGCAGGTTTTCGATGTTGGCCTTGTTGGCGGCTGCGAATTGTTCGGGAATTGCGGTCATGTGTATCTCCTCGTGACGATTGAACTGAATAAAAGGCATCGCCCTCTGATTGGTGATGGTGCGATGCAGCATGTTTTGTATTGTAGCTATCGCTCTTGCAGAGTCAAGCACTTTTTGGTGCGTCGCACAACCAAGCAGCTCGAGAATCCATCCATATGAAACAAAAAGAAAAAGATTTGCGATAAGCGAAATGCGCAACACAGTTATAGATATATGCCCCATTGCGGTGCTGCAATAGACGGCCCCAATACAAGGCAACGATAGTGTCGCAGGGTGGTGTGACGGTGTTGTGACCAGGCCGGAACCCAGGTGTCGGCGGGGGGCGCCACGAGGTGATGCTGGAAAAGGGTCAGACGAAGGTTGGCCTGCCAGGCCGGGCGCCCGGCAGGCTTGATACTCAGCGGTGCTTGAAAGTCGGCTTGCGCTTCTCGACGAACGCCGCCATGCCTTCCTTCTGATCCTCGAGGGCAAAGCTCGAGTGAAACACGCGCCGCTCAAAGAGCAGTCCCTCGTTCAGTCCGCTTTCGAAGGCACGGCTGACCGACTCCTTGATCATCATGACCACTGGCAGGGAGTAGCTCGCGATCGTGCTTGCCGCAATCAGTGCCTCGTCGAGCAAGGTGTCTGCGGGTACGACCCGTGAGACGAGTCCTGCGCGCTCGGCCTCTGCGGCGTCCATCATGCGTGCAGTAAGGCACATGTCCATTGCCTTGGCCTTGCCGACTGCGCGTGGCAGGCGCTGGGTGCCGCCCGCGCCCGGCAGAACCCCGAGTTTGACTTCCGGCTGGCCGAAGCGCGCCGTATCGGCCGCGATGATGATGTCGCACATCATCGCGAGTTCACACCCGCCACCGAGCGCATAGCCCGCAACCGCGGCGATGACCGGCTTGCGGCAGGTTTTCACCCGCTCCCAATTGCGGGTGATGTACTCGCTCTTGTATGCATCCATGTACGAAAACTGCGCCATCGCGCCAATGTCGGCGCCGGCAGCAAAGGCCTTGTCCGAGCCGGTGATGACCATCGCACCGATATCTTCGCTGGCCTCGAACGCGTCGAGCGCTGCGCTGATCTCATCAACCACCCTGTCGTTGAGGGCGTTCATCGCCTTGGGGCGATTGATGGTGATCAGGCCGACCCGCCCGCGTGTTTCGACGATGATGTTCTCAAAAGACATGCTTTCTCCTTGATGGCTGGATTTGGGGGCTGGATCTTGTATTCGGGGTGTTGCGATGATCGTGCTGGAATCGGCGGACATGGATCATTGCGAGCCTTCACCCGAGCTCCGTGGCTGGATGACCGCGCGGACACGGCCACCGCCACTGCCGCCCGACTGGTTGGTGGCCGAGTACTTCTCGGTCAGGGCGTCGTACTCGATGAAGTCGCCGGTGACGACGTCGCCTGCCGATGATACCCGCGCTTGCTTGAAAAGGCGGGCACGCTCGGCCCGGGTGTCGTACTCGATGCGCTCGGCCTCGCCCTCGATGAAGATGTCGCTGCCGTCGCGGCGTTGGCGAAAAGTCGCCAGCCGGTTTGGCGAGCCGGTCGCGACGCCGGTCTGGAAGCCGTCTGCCCCCTGTGTGACGACCATCTTGTCACCCTTGATCTCGAGCGAACCCTGGGTCAGGATCACCGAGCCCTCAAAGGTATGAGTCTTGTTGCGGTCATCGACGATCACGCGATCCGCTTCGATATTCACGGGTTGCTCACGATCTGACTTGGCGGCGTGTGCGCCCGGGCCAACAATGAGTCCGATCATGAGCGCCGTCGTGGCGACTGCGTTTTTCATTGGGGAGTCCTCGAACGGGGTTGCATCTGCACCGAGGCCCGACCCTGGAGTTCGAAGGTGCCAAACAGGTTGTCGGCGCGCAGGGCATTCCCGCGTGCGAGATTCGGCCCCTGGGTGATGGTGACCGGGTCATCGCTGGCAGCGCGCTGGTCCCTGGGCCAGACGGTTAGGGTCTCGCCGACGAGGGTGAGATCGGCCTCGCCTTGGATACCCTCGCGCCAGACATTGACGCTGCCCTTGAGCAAGACCTCTTCACCGCGTGAGCGGACTTCGCCCGAGTGCGCTTCTATCCGCGCCCGGCGGGCATCTTGCTGCATCTCCAGGCGCGGATTCTCGAGCAGGCTGAGGTCCATGCGCGGGTAGTGGGTGACGAGGCTGGCGACCAGTTTGTAGGCTTGCGCACCGGTTTCATCGAAGCTCACCAGGCGGGCGCCTTCGGCAATGAAATCGGGGTCGCCGATCGGCGGGGCGGTGCTGGTGGTCATTTCTTCGCGGGTCGTACGTTCGAGCCACAGTGTCGCACCAGCGAGAACCGCCAGAACGATGATGGGATAAAGGGTTTCGGCGGTAGCGCGCATTGCGGGGCTGTCTGCTTGTAATGGGCCGAAGCCGAGCCTGTTGATCAGGCCAAATAGGCCGCATGCAGGCCGTCGAGCCGACCCTGTGCCTCGAGGACGAAGTCGCAGACCTCACGTACCGCGCCCTGGCCGCCACCCTTGCGGGTTATAAGGTGAACATGTTTTTTGACGAAATCATGCCCATCTGCCGGCGTGGCTGAAAAGCCGCATACGCGCAGAATCGGCAGGTCGACGACATCGTCCCCCATGTAGGCGGCATCAGCGGGTTCGAGGCCCTTGCGTGCGAGCAGGTCGTAAAGACAGGCGCGTTTGTCGTCGACGCCCATGTAAAGCTCGTCGATGCCGAGGTTCTCGGCTCGTAACTCGAGCGCCCGCGAACTGCGGCCACTGATGATGACCACCTCGATACCCGCCTGACGGAGCATTTTTAGCCCATGGCCGTCGAGGCTCGAGAAAACCTTGATTTCGTCGCCGCCGGGCGTGAAGTACAGGCTACCGTCGGTCATGACACCATCGACATCGAATCCCATGAGGCGCACGCGAGCAGCGCGTTGTTGTGCGAGCATCAGATCACCTTGGCTTGCATGAGGTCGTGAGTGTTGAGTGCGCCGGCGAGTGCGCCATCCGGCGCGATCACCAGCAGCTGGCTGATGCGCAGCCTTTCCATCATTTCGGCGGCCTCGACCGCGAGCGCATCGGGGCCGATGCTTTGCGGGTTGCGCGTCATGATGTCGCCAATCTTCTGCTTGCGCAGGTCGAGACCGCGCTCGAGCGAGCGGCGCAGGTCGCCATCGGTAAAGATGCCGGTGATGGTGCCGCCATCGGTCGCGACCGCGGTCATGCCCAGTCCTCCGCGCGTCATCGCCAGCAAGGCTTCGCCTACCTGTGCGTTGTGCCCGATCACCGGAACCCGGTCGGCTGGACGCATGACGTCACGCACATGCGTTAGCAGGCGTCGGCCGAGTGCTCCGCCGGGATGAGAGCGGGCGAAGTCGTCCGGGCTGAAACCGCGTGCATCGAGGACCGCTACCGCGAGAGCGTCGCCCAATGCGAGTGCTGCGGTGGTGCTGGCGGTCGGTGCAAGGTTGAGCGGGCAGGCTTCCTCCGAGACACCTGAGTCGAGGTGTACATCGGCTTCACGCGCCAGCGGCGAGCCTGGGTTGCCGGTCATCGCGATCAGCCTTGCGCCCTGACGCTTGACCAGCGGAACAATGGTCAGCAACTCCTCGCTGGTGCCCGAGTTGGATAATGCAATGACGATATCGGCGGGGGTGATCATGCCCATGTCGCCATGTGCAGCTTCTGCCGCGTGCACAAAGTAAGCGGGTGTGCCGGTGCTGGCCAAGGTGGCCGCTAGTTTGCGCCCGATATGCCCCGATTTGCCGATGCCGGTGACGATGACGCGTCCTGCGCTCTCGAGAATCAGCCTGACTGCGTGGGCAAAGTCGCCGTCGATACGCCCGGCGAGCGCGGCTACAGCATCGGACTCGATGCGCAGCACCCGGCGGGCCATGTCGATGGCGCTGTTGTCCTTGCTGTCTTGCGGTGAGAGTGGGGTCATCGATGATTCCGAGGCGCAATGAAGTGGCCGGGCATGCGCGAAATACTGTTTCTGCATCTTGCTGCAGGTGGCGGCAGAACCCGCTTGCGAGTATAACAGAGCCGTCAACCGCCCACCGCGTGACGATACATGAGGCGGGATTGATTCCCTCGCCTCAGTCTTTCATGCTCAATACGCTCGAACTGGTCCTGCTGCTGCTGGCCGCCTCGGTGGTGGTCGTTGCCATATTCCGCAGTCTCGACCTGCCGCCGGTGCTCGGCTATCTTTTGGTCGGCGCGACGATAGGCCCGCATGCGCTCAATCTGATGCAGGAGTCCGACGGCGCCTCCCATCTTGCCGAGTTCGGCGTCGTCTTTCTGATGTTCTCGATCGGACTCGAGTTCTCGCTCGCGCGGCTGTTCGCAATGCGACGCATCGTTTTCGGCTTCGGCGCAGTCCAGATGGCCGGCACCGTGCTCGCGGTGATGCTGGTTGGCAAGTTGTTCGGGCTTGGCTGGATTGCGAGTTTTGCGCTTGGGAGCATCCTGGCGCTGTCATCCACGGCGATCCTGTCGAAACTGCTTGCCGACCGGCTTGAACTCGATCGTCCCCATGGGCGTGAGACCATTGGCGTGTTGCTGTTTCAAGATCTTGCGGTTGTGCCCCTGCTGATCTTGCTGCCGGCGCTGTCGCGCCCGGCCGAAGAGATGCTGGTGACGCTGTCGCTGGCCGCACTCAAGGCAACTATCTTGCTTGCGCTGGTGCTGGTGTTCGGTCAGCGACTGATGCGTTGGTGGTTCACCGTGGTGGCGCGACGGCGTTCGGGCGAGCTGTTCATGCTCAATGTGTTGCTGATCACGCTCGGGCTTGCCTGGCTGTCCGACAAGGTCGGCCTGTCGATGGCGCTCGGCGCGTTTCTGGCCGGCATGTTGATCTCCGAAACCGAGTACCGATACCAGGTCGAGGAGGACATCAAGCCGTTTCGCGATGTGTTGCTGGGCCTGTTCTTCGTAACCGTCGGGATGTTCCTCGATATCGGGGTGATCGTTGCCAATCTGCCGGCGGTTGTGGGTCTCGTCGTCGGCTTCATGCTACTTAAGTTCGTGCTGGTATTGATCGCCTCGCGAGTGTTCGGTTCACCCCAGGGCACTGCCATCCGCACTGGTCTGTGGTTGTGCGCGGGCAGCGAGTTCGGGTTCGTGCTGATCGCCCATCTCGATGGTTTGCATCTGCTGTCCGAATCCCTGTTGCAGGTCACGGTTGCCGCGCTGGTGTTGTCGATGTCGCTTGCGCCGCTGCTGGTGCAGGTCAGCGACCGGATCGTGATGCGCTTCGTGGCCTCCGAATGGTTGCTGAAATCGATGGAGCTCACCCGGATTGCCGCGCAGACGATGAATGCCGACAAGCATGTGATCATTGCGGGCTATGGTCGTACCGGGCAATACATGGCGCGCTTCATGGACGAGGAGAACGTCACCTATGTGGCGCTCGACCTTGATCCCGAGCGGGTGCGCGAGGCCTCGGCGGCCGGCGACTCGGTAGTGTTTGGCGATGCTTCGCGCCACGAAACCTTGCGGGCGGCCGGTATCCAGCGCGCGAGTGCGCTGGTGATTTCGTTCGCCGAGGTCGATGCTGCACTACGGGTGATGCACCGGGCCCATGAGCTCAAGCCGGGGCTGCCGATCATCGTCCGCTCGGCCGACGAGCGTGACATGGACCGTCTCACCAAAGGCGGTGCAACCGAGGTGGTGCCCGAAGCCTTCGAAAGCAGCATCATGCTGGCCTCGCATGTGCTGGCGCTCATCGGGGTGCCGCTAAACCGGGTGATTCGGCGAATCAGGGACGTTCGTAGCCAGCGCTATTCCTTGATGCGCGGCTTCTTTCATGGTGAGAGCGACGCCGCCGAGGGGCCTGATGCGCGTCAGCCACGGCTGCACTCGATCGTGCTGCCGGTGGGGGCCCGCGCGATCGGCAAGACCATCGGTGAGCTCGAGCTCGATGCGCTCTCGGTGCAGGTGTCGGCGGTGCGCCGGCGCAACATCAAGGGCGTTTCTCCCGGTCCGGAAACGCGGGTGCTCGAGGGTGATGTGCTGGTGTTGCTCGGGCTGCCGGATGCACTGGTTCTGGCCGAGAGTCGCATCCTCGAGGGGGCATGATCCGTCCCCTGAACGCAACATTTGTTTTCACTGGCAGCCCCAAAAAAGCGGCCTGACGGTAAAGCCTGGACATCGGTCTGATACACTCCGAGGTTTTTCCTCATTGAGAATCAGTCGCTTTGAGCTTCAAACACCCCCTTGACGAATGCTTTGTCCGCCTGAAGGATGTCCACTTTGCCTATGGCGAGCGGAGCATTCTGCAGGGCATCGACTTGTCGGTGAGGCGCGGGCAGGTGGTCGCGATCATGGGCGGCAGCGGTAGCGGCAAGACCACGCTACTGCGTCTGATCGGTGGGCAGTTGCGCGCATCGCAGGGCGAGGTGCGGGTTGCCGGGTCGGAGCTCTCTCGGCTGGGGCGCAACGACATGTATGCGCTGCGTCGGCGCATGGGCATGCTGTTTCAGTTTGGTGCGTTGTTCACCGACATGTCGGTGTTCGACAACGTGGCTTTCCCGTTGCGCGAGCATACCGATCTGCCGCCCGAGGTCATTCGCGATCTGGTGCTGATGAAGCTCGATGCGGTCGGCTTGCGCGGTGCGGGCAAGCTGATGCCGTCCGAACTGTCTGGCGGCATGGCGCGGCGGGTTGCGCTGGCGCGTGCGGTTGCGCTCGATCCGATGTTGATCATGTATGACGAACCCTTTGCCGGCCTCGATCCGATTTCGCTGGGGGTCGTCGGGCAGTTGATCCGGCGGCTGAACGATGCGCTCGGCGCGAGCTCGATCCTGGTCACGCATGATGTGCATGAGTCGCTGGCGATAGTCGACTATGTGTATTTCGTGTCGGACGGAAGGATCGCAGCCGAGGGCACGCCCGACGAGATTCGCGCCTCGCGCGATCCGTTCGTGCATCAGTTCGTGCATGCCGAGATCGATGGGCCGGTGCCGTTTCACTACCCGGCCGAGCCGATTGGGCAAGCCTTGCTCGGGAGCAGCGGTTGATGGAGCACGCGATCTCGTTCGTTCGCCGCCTGGGGGCGAGTCTCGTCGATAGCGTCTGGCGGCTTGGCTTCGCCGCCCGCTTCATGATGTTGTTGCTGATTTACTCGGGGCAGTCGTTTCGGCGTGTGCACCTGACCATCCGCGAGATTTACTTCAGCGGCGTGTTGTCGCTGCTGATCATCGTCGTTTCAGGCTTGTTCGTCGGCATGGTGCTCGGCCTGCAGGGCTATGAGACCCTTCAGCGCTTCGGTTCGGGTGACGCGCTTGGCGTATTGGTGGCGCTGTCGCTCACCCGCGAGCTCGGTCCGGTGGTCGCAGGCTTGCTGTTTGCGAGTCGCGCAGGTTCGGCCGTCACGGCCGAGATCGGCCTCATGAAGGTCACCGAGCAGTTGAAGGCCATGGACATGATGGCGGTGAGCCCGATCGCCCGGGTGGTCGCGCCGCGCTTTTGGGGCGGGGTGATTTCGATGCCCTTTCTGGCCGCGATCTTCTCGACCATGGGGGTGCTCGGTGGCTGGCTGATCGGGGTGGTGTTCATCGGCGTGGATGCCGGCGCGTTCTGGTCGCAGATGCAGGCAGCGGTCGATTTTCGCTACGACATCCTGAACGGCGTGATCAAAAGTGTGGTCTTCGGGATAGCGGTGTCGCTGATCGCGGTGTTCGAGGGCTATGACTGCACCCCCACCGCAGAGGGCGTTTCGCGTGCGATCACGCGAACCGTAGTGAGCTCGGCGCTGGCCATACTTGCGCTGGATTTCGTACTTACATCTTTTATGTTTCGGGGCTAGAAATGAGTCGAACGACTCTCGATCTGTGGGTGGGACTGTTCGTGCTGATCGGCGCGGCCGCGTTGTTGTTTCTGTCGCTGCGGGTGGGCAATCTGTCGAGCGCGAATTTTGCCGAAACCTATTCGATCCGGGTTCAGTTCGACAATATCGGCGGGCTCAAGGTACGTGCTCCGGTGAAGAGTGCCGGGGTTGTGGTCGGGCGGGTGAGCGACATTCGCCTGAACACCGAGAGCTATCGGGCCGAGGTCATCATGAACCTCGACACCCGCTTCGAGTTTCCGCGCGACACCGTTGCTTCGATCCTCACTTCCGGGTTGCTGGGCGAACAATACATCGGGCTTGATGCCGGTGCGGACGAGGAGATGCTCAAGGGTGGCGATGGTTTGCAGATCGGTCAGTCGGCGGTGGTGCTTGAAAAGCTGATCGGACAGTTCATGTTCAACAAGGCGGCTGAGTGATGACTGGAGATGTGGTGGGTTCGAAGGGGGTCATCGGCGGGCGTTTGCGGGCGATGGCCTATGCGCTTGTGGCGGTCGTGGCATTGTCGGGATGCGCGAGCAACCCGCAAAACCCGGACGACCCGTTCGAGGACTACAACCGTGCGATGTTCAAGATCAACCAGCGGGTCGACAAATTCACCTTCCGGCCGCTTGCCCGGGTGTACGACACGGTTGCGCCCCGGCCGGTGAAGATCGGCGTCGGTAATTTTTTCGGCAATCTGGGCGACCTCTGGATTGGCGCGAACAACATGCTGCAGGGCAAGTTCGCCGATGGTGTTTCCGACTGGATGCGCTTCGCGTTGAA
>JAEUNS010000175.1 GCA_016790005.1 Zoogloeaceae bacterium | reverse complement strand
TGGTTGTGACCCCGATCTGCGCCCGGACATCTACGGCAAGATCGGCAACTCGGGCGTCAGCATCGCGACCCTCGATGACATGAAGGTGCTCTACGACGGCTTCGACCTGTGCGCGCCGACCACCTCGGTGTCGATGACGATCAATGGCCCGGCGCCGATCATCCTCGCGTTCTACTTCAACACCGCGCTCGACCAGCAGATCACCAAGTTCAAGACTGACAACGGCCGCGAGCCGACCGAGGACGAAGCGCAGAAGATCAAGGAATGGACGCTCTCGACCGTGCGCGGCACGGTGCAGGCCGACATTCTCAAGGAAGACCAGGGTCAGAACACCTGCATCTTCAGCACCGAGTTCGCCCTGAAGATGATGGGTGACATCCAGGAATACTTCGTGCATCACGACATCGGCAACTTCTACTCGGTGTCGATTTCGGGCTACCACATCGCCGAGGCGGGCGCCAACCCGATCAGCCAGCTCGCGTTCACGCTCTCGAACGGTTTCACCTATGTCGAGAGCTACCTCGCGCGCGGCATGCACATCGATGATTTTGCGCCCAACCTGTCCTTCTTCTTCAGCAACGGCATGGACCCGGAATATTCGGTGATCGGCCGCGTCGCCCGGCGCATCTGGGCGGTGGCGATGAAGAACAAATACGGCGCCAACGAGCGCAGCCAGAAGCTCAAGTACCACATCCAGACTTCAGGCCGCAGCCTGCATGCGCAGGAGATGGACTTCAACGACATCCGCACCACGCTGCAGGCGCTGATCGCGATTTACGACAACTGCAACAGCCTGCACACCAACGCTTTCGACGAGGCGATCACCACGCCCACCGAGGAGAGCGTGCGTCGCGCGATGGCGATTCAGCTGATCATCAACCGCGAATGGGGTCTGGCCAAGAACGAAAACCCCAACCAGGGCGCGTTCATCATCGACGAGCTCACCGACCTGGTCGAAGAGGCCGTGCTGAAGGAGTTCGAGGCCATCGCCAGTCGCGGCGGGGTGCTCGGCGCGATGGAGACCGGCTACCAGCGCGGCAAGATCCAGGAAGAGTCGCTTTACTACGAGCACAAGAAGCATGATGGCTCCTACCCGATCATCGGGGTGAACACCTTCCTCAACCCCAAGGGGCAGGCCCAGCAGGAGATCGAGCTCGCGCGCTCGACCGAGGAAGAAAAGCAGGGGCAGCTCAAGCGCCTGCAGGACTTCCACACCCGCAGCAAGTTGGAGGCGCCCAAGTGGCAGGCAAAGCTCAAGCAGACGGTGATTGAGGACGGCAACGTGTTCGCGGTGCTGGTCGATGCGGTGCGCTACTGCTCGCTGGGCCAGATCACCAGCGCCCTGTACGAGGTGGGCGGGCAGTATCGGCGCAGTATGTAAGTCTGTGCGCGACAGTTTCGTGAGAGCTTGAGATCAAAACGGCGCCTTGGCGCCGTTTTGCTTGGCAACGGCATGAACTCTGATGGTGTCGGTAGAAATCCTGTAGATCAGGGAATAGGGAAAATGCCTGAAAGCCGGCGCACGCAATTGTCTCGAGACGGTTTTAACAGCGGCTAGACGCTGAAGTCTGCCGCCGAGTCGTTCATGTTTGCTGCCATGCTCTCGAGGTTTCGCACCGAATGCATCGTCTGGCCAAGTGCTGCCGTGGTTTCATCGCTGGAGCGGGCGATCGTTTCGAGCTGACGGGCGATTGTGTCGCTTGCTATTGCCTGTTCGCGCAGCGCCGAGTTGATTTCGTCGGCAAATTCCACCACCCGGTGTGCATGTTCCTGGATCCGCACCATCACGTCGCCAGCCTCGCGCGCGACGTCGGCGTCGGTATTGACTTGTTCGACCATCCTGCTCATTTCGGTCACCGCCTGGCTGGCGCGTGCTTGGACGGTTGAAATCTTGTCGCCTATCTCGCGTGTTGCTTGCGAAGTGCGCTCTGCGAGCTTGCGCACTTCGTCTGCCACCACGGCGAATCCGCGGCCCTGTTCGCCGGCGCGGGCGGCTTCAATCGCGGCATTGAGGGCAAGCAGGTTGGTCTGGTCGGCGACTTCGCGAATGACGAGCACGATGTCTGAAATAGACGTGGTGTGGGTGCCGAGTTCTTCGACATTTTGGGCTGCCGCGTGAACCCTCCCGGCAGTGTCGGTCATGCGGCCGACGGTGCGGCTAACCGCCTCGCCGCCCGAGCTGGCCAGTTGCGCCGATTCGCGGCTGATACTGAGTGTTTGTTCGGCGTTGTCGCGCACATGGTTGATCGATACGGTCAGTTGTTCGATCGAGGCCGCGACGGTAGATGTTGAGTCGTTGAGCACATTCACGCTTACGTCGATTTGGCTGACCGTGGTCGAGACGTCGGCGGCGTTGCCGGCAACACTGCCGGCCTGCTCTCTGAGCTTGCCAATGAGTTTCTGGAAGGCTTCGAGCATGCTGTTGAAGCTGCGCCCGGTGGCTGTGATTTCGTCCCGACCGTCGGCTGCGGCGCGCAGACGTAGGTCTCGTTGCTGCGCGGCGCGGTTCATTGTTTCGGAGAGGGCAGACAGGGAGCGAATGATGCGCTGTACCACGAGCGTTGCCATTGCGCCCATTGCCGCGATCAACGCGACAATTGCCACCAGCAGCCTGAGGCGTACGGTGGAATAGGTATCCCTGGATGTGATCAGCGTTCCTTCAAGTGTGGCGATTTCGTGCTTCTGGATGCCGACGACAAGCTTGCTCAGGCCCTCGTCAAAGGCGCGGTCCATACCGCGCACTGCTTCGTCGACAGCCTTGCCGGTTTCGGGGTCGTTGTGGTCGAAACGTTGCAAAGCTTCGCGGTAGCGCTGCCCCATTCGCTGGTGCTCGGCGACAAGGCTGGCGACGTCAAACTCGGGCAGGGTTTCACGAACATAGGGCTGTACCCGGCCGAGTTCAAGCTGCACCGCTGCCTCTTCGCTTTCGAATCCCTTCAGATAACGATCGAAGTTGGTCTTGTCATTGCCGCGGATCAGAATGTTTTTCCATTCCTGTACCTGGGTCTTGAAGTCGGTCTGCGCACGGCCAACCGATACCAGGGCGGAAACGCCGCGCTGGATTCGCTCGAACGAGTCCGCCATCGACTGGTTGAATCGAGAGAGTTCCACCAAAGCATAAAGGCCGATAATCAGCACGCCGGCTGAGCCCAGTAGCGAGAGCAGGATGAGACGAGCTTTGACTGTCATGGCGGCAATTCTCCCAGGGGTCTTATGTTCTTTACGGTAAGGATCGTCTTTTAGTTGAGTCTTTGCTGGGCGGAGCATGCAATAAAAACGAAAAGATTCGTTAAATGGATAGGAGCGCAATGCTTCGAAGGCGAATTCTCGGCGGAAGCTCAGTTTGGTAGAGGTTCACACGGTGCGCACCACACACGCAGCACGATCCGGTTATCTTCCCTATCTGTTGCGTTGTTCATGTTGGTGATTATTTGCTATGACGTGAGCACTGAGCCCGGCGAAGAAAAGCAGGGGCAACTCACGCGCCTGCGGGACTTCCACGCCCGAAACAATGCCGAAGCATCCAAGTGGCAGGCAAAGCTCAAGCAGACCGTGATCGAGGACGGCAATGTCTTCGCGGTATTGGTCGATGCGGTGCGCTACTGCTCGCTCGGGCAGATCACCAGCGGCTTGTACGAGGTGGGCGGCAATATCGGCGCAGCATGTAAGCGGCTCCCGTAATGAAAACTGCAGCCCATTGCCCTCAGGCCTGCAATGTTGCGTCGATACGGCTGCGCCAGTATTCGGCATCTGCCCGCTGCTCGAAGCTGCCCAGGTGCATGGGGCGCTCGCCCTTGAGGCCCAGGCGTACCAGATAGTAGGGGCCGTCTTCCGACTCACGCTGAAGCACATCCAGCAACGCGACCTGGTCAAAGTCAATGGTTACGTCGCGTGGGCCCAGCGGGTTGTGGGAGGTGCGCAGCATCTGGCGTCGGGCCGGGTCGAAGCGCAGCGACCGGGGACGGCTGATGGCCGCAGCCAGGAACAACAGGCCCACCAGCACCGGCACCACTACGCAGACGGCTACCAGCAGCAACTGCTGTATCGGCATGCCCGGATGCGCATGGATAACGAACGGCACCGGAATGCAGAACATGGCCAGCCCCATGAACCCCACGAACAGGCGCAAGCCCCAAGACGCGGATTCGCAGTAGCGCAAGCCGCTCTCGGCGGTCTCTGAGTACCCGCTGTGGAGACGGGCGCTGAAGGGCGGTAAGTTATGCACGACCCCAGTGTGTGGCTGGACTGTGACGCTTGGATTTCAAAAAGTGGGTGGGTGCGACGGTGCGTCGCCGCGCTTTGCGAATGTATCGCAGATGCGCCAGAGCTTGCCAGGGCGTGTTGTCGAAAACCGGCGAGCGGAGATGCCACATGCAAGGCTTCCATCGAAGTCGGCTACGCTCAGCTTCCGGCGTGATCCGCCAACGGAGCGTGCATCCGCATCGGCGGGGGCCTTGCAATAATTCGGTACATTCCGCAAACAGTTGCGCAACGCTGGCTTGCGAAACTTGCGTCCGACAATGACCGGGAGCCCCAGCCGGGGCTGCATCCGGAGCGGTACGCCAGGCGTGCCACTCTGGACAAGAGACAAAAACAGAATCAACCGAAGGAGGATGCAAGCATGTCCGATTCTCACGGGCAAAGTGCGGGGGGTGGCGCGCTCGAAACGTTCCCGCGGCTGCTGATGCAGCACGCGAAGCTGCGGCCGAACAGGCCGGCGATGCGCGAGAAGGCGTATGGCATCTGGCAGACCTATACCTGGGCTCAGGTTGCCGAGAACGTGCGCGCGATCGCATGCGGATTGGCCGAGCTTGGCTTTCGCCGTGGCGATCGCCTGGCGATCATCGGTGACAACAGGCCGCGTCTGTATTGGTCGGTTGCTGCCTGTCAGTGCCTTGGTGGCATTCCGGTGATGCTCTACCAGGATGCGGTCGCCGAAGAGATGGCCTATGTGCTGCAGGATGCCGAGATCAAGTTCGCGGTGGTCGAGGATCAGGAGCAGGTCGACAAGATGATCGAGATCCGCGACCAGGTGCCGCTGCTCGAGCATGTGGTGTATGACGATCCGCGCGGCATGCGCCACTATACCGACACCTTGCTGATGGGCCTGGACGAGTTGCAGGCGATGGGCCGTATCCACGATCAGAATCAGGGCGATTTTCTCAACGCCGAGATCGACAAGGGCGCGAGCGACGACATCTCGATCATGCTTTACACCTCGGGTACCACCGGCAAGCCCAAGGGTGTATGCCAGACCCATGGCGCCTTCATTGCCGCAGCTACCGGTGGGATGCAGTTCGACAAGCTCACCGACCAGGAAGACATCCTTTCCTACCTGCCGATGGCTTGGGTCGGCGATCACCTGTTCTCGTTCGCGCAGGCGATGGTCGCGGGTTTCACGATCAACTGCCCGGAATCCGGCGAGACGGTGATGACCGATCTGCGCGAAATCGGACCGACCTATTATTTTGCGCCGCCGCGGGTGTTCGAGAACCTGCTCACCACGGTCATGATCCGGATGGAAGACGCCGGCTGGTTCAAGCGCAAGATCTTTGCTCATTTCATGGAAGTCGCGCGTCGCTGTGGCGCCGAAATTCTCGACGGCAAGTCGGTTTCCGGCAGCGATCGACTGCAGTACTGGTTGGGTGGGCTGCTCGTCTATGGTCCGCTCAAGAACGTGCTCGGCATGTCGCGGATTCGGGTGGCCTACACCGCCGGCGCCGCGATTGGTCCCGACTTGTTCCGCTTCTACCGCTCGATCGGCATCAACCTCAAGCAGCTTTACGGCCAGACCGAAACCTGCGCCTATGTATGCCTGCAGCCGGATGGCGAGATCAAGCTCGACTCGGTCGGCAAGCCGGCGCCTTTCGTCGAGGTCAAGCTCGCCGATAACGGCGAGATCCTGGTCAAGGGGCCGATGCTGCTCAAGGCCTACTACAAGCGTCCCGATGCGACGGCGGAATCGATCAACGCCGATGGCTATTTCATGACCGGTGATGCAGGTTTTTTCGACGAAGACGGTCACCTCAAGATCATCGATCGTGCCAAGGATGTGGGCAAGCTCAACAATGGGTCGATGTTCGCGCCGAACTACATCGAGAACAAGCTCAAGTTCTTCCAGCATGTGAAGGAGGCCGTGGTCTTTGGCTCGAAGCGCGACTTCGTGACTGCCTTCATCAATATCGATCTCGAGGCGGTCGGCAACTGGGCCGAGCGCAAGGGCATGTCCTACTCGGGTTACACCGACCTTGCCCAGCAGGCGGCGGTGTACGACTTGATCCGTGAGTGCATCGAGAAGGTCAATGCCGATCTTGCCAGCGATCCGATGATGAGTGGCTCGCAGATTCACCGCTTCCTGATCCTGCACAAGGAGCTCGACGCCGATGACGGTGAGCTGACGCGTACCCGCAAGGTGCGGCGCAACTTCATCTCGGACAAATACTCGGTGCTGGTCGAGGCCTTGTTCGCGGGCAAGAAGACCGAGCATATCGAGACCGAGGTCAAGTATGAGGACGGCCGGGTGGGCAGGGTCTCCGCCGACCTGCGCATCGAGGACACCAAGACCTTCGCCCCTCAGGGCGCAGTCAAGGCCGCTTGAGGCCGGGAGACAGAAATGGCAAGAGAGTTTGGCGAGGTCATCCTCGATCTGCAGAATATCTCGCTGCGCTTTGGCGGGGTGAAGGCGCTGACCGACATCAGCTTCAACGTGCGCGAGCATGAGATCCGCTCGATCATCGGTCCCAACGGTGCGGGCAAGAGTTCGATGCTCAACGTGATGAACGGGGTTTATCACCCCCAGGAAGGCAAGATCATGTTCCGCGGCGAGCAGCGCCAGAAGATGGAGCCGCACATGGCCGCTTCACAAGGCATCGCCCGCACCTTTCAGAATATTGCCTTGTTCAAGGGCATGAGCGTGCTCGACAACATCATGACCGGGCGCATCCTCAAGATGAAGTGCAACCTGTTTCACCATGCACTTTATTGGGGCCCTGCTCAGCGCGAGGAGATCGAGCACCGCAAGAAGGTCGAGGAGGTGATCGACTTCCTCGAGATCCAGAGCATCCGCAAGACGCCGGTCGGACGTTTGCCCTACGGTCTGCAAAAGCGGGTCGAACTGGGCCGCGCACTGGCTGCGGAGCCGACCCTGCTGCTGCTCGACGAACCGATGGCGGGCATGAACGTGGAAGAGAAGCAGGACATGTGCCGCTTCATTCTCGATGTGAATGACCAGTTTGGAACCACGATCGTGCTGATTGAGCATGACATGGGGGTGGTCATGGATATCTCCGACCGCGTCGTGGTGCTCGACTATGGCAAGAAGATCGGCGACGGCGAGCCCGACGAGGTCAAGAACAATCCGGACGTGATTGCCGCCTACCTCGGCACTTCGCACTGAGTGCGCCGGGTCGGGATAAAACAAGGAGACAAGAATGAGTTTCTTTTTCGAAGTGCTGATCGGCGGCCTGCTCTCGGGGGTGTTGTATGCCCTGGTCGCGCTCGGTTTCGTGCTGATCTACAAGGCCTCGGGCGTTTTCAATTTCGCTCAGGGCGCAATGGTGTTCTTTGCCGCGCTCACCTTCGTGGGTTTTCAGGAGGTGTTACCCGGCTGGACCGGGCTCGAGGCAGGTGGACGGGCGGTGTTCTGGCTGGCGTTCGCGCTGTCGCTGGCGTCGATGGTGGTGCTCGGCATCCTCACCGAGCGAGTGGTGTTGCGTCCGCTGGTGAACCAGCCGCACATCACGCTGTTCATGGCCACCATCGGTCTGACTTTCCTGGTAGAGGGTATTGCCCAGGCGATCTGGGGCGCGAACGTGCGCGGGCTCGATCTCGGAATTGCGGACGAGCCGATCGAGTGGCTGCTCGAAAGTGCCGACATCATCGTGTCGAAGTTCGATGTGTTCGCCGCGGTGCTGGCGGGGGTTTTGGTCGCTGCGCTGGCGATGTTCTTCCAATACACCAAGGTTGGGCGGGCCCTGCGCGCGGTGGCCGATGACCACCAGGCGGCGCTCTCGATCGGTATCCCGCTGCAGCACATCTGGGCGATCGTCTGGGCTGTTGCCGGGTTCGTGGCGCTGGTGGCTGGGCTGATCTGGGGGGCTCGCAGCGGAGTGCAGTTCGCGCTTACCTTCACCGCGCTCAAGGCCTTGCCGGTGCTGATTCTGGGGGGCTTCACCTCGGTGCCGGGGGCGATCGTGGGTGGGCTCATCATCGGCGCGTCCGAGAAGCTTGCCGAGGTGTATATCGGCCCGTTCGTGGGGGGCGGGATCGAGGGCTGGTTCCCGTACGTGCTTGCGCTGCTGTTCCTGCTGGTGCGTCCGGAAGGGCTGTTCGGCGAGAAGCACATCGATCGGGTGTGATGAGCTTACACCAGGGTTGGGTTCGGTCGCCCGCTCCAGTGTGGCGGGCGGCAACGAAAAAATAACGGAGACACCAGATGCTTTATCGTGAAGCAGGCCAGTTCAAGGCCAGTTACCAGGAAGATTCGCAGATCTTCCCGATCCGTCAGGACAGGATCGGGATTGCTGTGGTCCTCGCATTCTTCTTTGTGGCAGTACCGCTGTTCGCCAGCCAGTACTGGCTGCAGGCGATCCTGATTCCAGTGCTGATCTTCTCGCTCGCTGCGATGGGGCTCAACATTCTCACCGGCTATGCGGGGCAGCTCTCGCTGGGGTCGGCTGCGTTCATGGCGGTCGGGGCGTTCGGGGCATACAACTTCATCCTGCGTGTGGATGGAATGCCCTTCCTGCTGGCGATCGTGCTGGGTGGCCTGTGCGCGGCGCTGGTCGGGGTTGCGTTCGGTCTGCCATCGCTGCGAATCAAGGGCTTCTATCTAGCGGTGGCGACACTCGCCGCACAGTTCTTCATTGTCTGGGCGTTGGTCAAGTTTCCGTGGTTCTCGAACAATTCGAGCTCGGGCGTGATCAGTACCCAGCAGGTCGAGATTCTGGGCTTCGCATTCAGCACCCCAGAGAGCAAGTACCTGCTGACCCTCGCGATCGTCACGGTGCTGGCTTTGCTGGCAAAGAATCTGGTGCGCAGCTCGACGGGGCGGACCTGGATGGCGGTGCGTGACATGGATGTGGCGGCCGAGGTGATCGGCATACGACCGATGCGCGCAAAGTTGTCGGCTTTTGCAGTCTCGTCGTTCTACTGCGGTGTTGCGGGCGCGCTGTATGCCTATACTTACCTCGGCACGGTGGAGCCGGAGGGTTTCAACCTCGATCTGTCGTTCAAGATTCTGTTCATGGTGATCATTGGTGGTGCGGGATCGATCATGGGCTCGTTTCTGGGCGCAGCCTTCATCGTGTTGTTGCCGATCTTTCTCAATGTCACCGTGCATTCGACAATCGGGAGTTGGCTGCCGGCGAGCGTGGGGTCGAACCTGGAGTTGATCGTTTTTGGCGGTTTGATCATCTTCTTCCTGATCGTCGAACCCCATGGTCTGGCTCGTTTGTGGCAACTTGGCAAGGAGAAGCTGCGGCTGTGGCCGTTCCCGCACTGAACGTGCAGCCACCATACAGCAGGCGTCCGCTACGCCCGTTGGCACCACGGTAGTCAAATGTAGTAATCAAATCAAATGGAAGGAGACACGCATGAAACTGAAGAAGACCGCGCTGATCGGCGCGACCCTGGTAAGCCTACTCACCTCCGGTTATGCGATGGCGCAGGAGCAGTTCATTGGCCTGCCCAGCTATCGGGTCGGCGCTTATGCTTCGGGAGGTTCCGGTATCTATGGCGGCTGGATCGACTACATGACGCTGATCAACGAGCGTGATGGCGGCGTGAATGGCGTCAAGCTGACTTGGGAAGAGTGCGAAACCGAATACAACAACGCGCGTGGCGTCGAATGTTACGAGCGCCTCAAGGGCAAAGGGCCGACTGGCAACTCGGTATTCCAGCCGCTTTCGACCGGTATCACCATGTCGGTGCTCGAGAAGGTGCCGCAGGACAAGATTCCGATGGTGACGATCGGCTATGGTCGTACCGATGCCGCCGATGGCAGGGTGTTTCCATGGGTCTTCCCGATGATCTCGACCTACTGGACGCAGGCGTCGGCGATCATCAACTACATCGGCTCGCGCGAAGGGGGTATGGAGAACCTCAAGGGCAAGAAGATCGTTCAGCTCTACCTCGACGTGGCCTATGGCAAGGAGCCGCATTCGATCTTCGACAAGCTGGCCGAAAAGTACGGCTTCGAGATCGTCAAGATTCCGGTCGCCAACCCGGGTAACGAGCAGCAGGCGCAGTGGCTCCAGATTCGCCAGCAAAAGCCCGATTACGTGATCCTGTGGGGCTGGGGCGTGATGAACCCGACCGCACTGCGCACCGCAGCCAAGACCGGATTCTCGCGTGATCGCATCATCGGCGTGTGGTGGTCGGGTGCCGAAGAAGACACCGTGCCGGCAGGCGATGCCGCCAAGGGCTATACCGCAGCCGGCTTCAACCCGGCCGGTACCGACTTCGGGGTGATCAAGGACATTCAGAAGGTCGTCTATGGCGCCAACAAGGGCAACATGGAAGACAAGTCCCGCGTCGGTAGCGTGTATTACAACCGCGGTGTGGTGCACGGCATCATCACGGTCGAGGCCATCCGTACTGCTCAGGAGAAATTCGGCAAGGGTCAGCCCTTGACCGGCGAGCAGATGCGCTGGGGCTTTGAGAACCTCGACATCGACGCGGCCCGCCTCAAGGCGCTCGGGGCCGATGGCTTCATGCCCGACCTCAAGATTACCTGCGCCGATCATGAAGGCTCGGGCAAGCTCAAGTTCCAGCAGTGGGACGGCGCCAAGTGGAACGTCGTGACCGACTGGATCGAGGGCGACCGCGAGATGGTGCGCGGCCTGATCGAAGAGTCCGCCGAAGCCTATGCCAAGGAAAAAGGCCTCACCGTTCGCGACTGCACCAAGGAAAGTTGAGCGGATGCACCGTGCGGCGATGTCCGCCCGGTGAGATTGCAATGGCCGGCGGCCACGGTCGCCGGCACAGACTCCCCGCTTGCGCGGGGGTCTGCAGGATGCTTGCGCCCAAACGGGTGCGAACAGCCTGCAGACCCTCTGTCGGATAGTCCGGGGAGGTGGGACGGAGACACAAGGCGACAAACATGACGAACACAGCCACCGCAACCGCCGCCAGCGCGGCGCCCTACCTCAGCATCAACAATGTCGAGGTGATTTACGACCATGTGATCCTGGTGCTGAAGGGCGTGTCCCTGCAGGTACAAAAGGGCAGCATCGTCGCATTGCTCGGCGCCAATGGGGCCGGCAAGTCGACCACGCTGAAATCGATCTCGAATCTGTTGCACGCCGAGCGTGGCGACGTGACCAAGGGCAGCATCGAATTCAAGGGCAACCGGATCGACCAGATGACGCCGAATGACCTGGTCAAGCGCGGTGTCATCCAGGTGATGGAAGGGCGCCATTGCTTCGGCCACCTCACGATCGAGGAGAACCTTCTGACCGGCGCCTACACTCGCAGCATCTCGCGCGCCGAACTCAAGGAAAGTCTTGAGAAGGTCTATCACTACTTCCCGCGCCTGAAGACCCGCCGCACCTCGCAGGCGGGTTACACCTCCGGTGGCGAGCAGCAGATGTGCGCAATCGGTCGGGCCCTGATGGCCAAACCCGAGATGATTCTGCTCGACGAACCGTCGATGGGGCTTGCGCCACAGATCGTCGAAGAGATCTTCGAGATCGTGAAAGACCTCAATTCCAAGGAGCAGGTGAGTTTCCTGCTGGCCGAACAGAACACCATGGTCGCGCTGCGATACGCCGACTTCGGCTACATCCTCGAGAATGGCCGCATCGTGATGGAGGGTGACGCCCACTACCTGTCCACCAACGAAGACGTCAAGGAGTTCTACCTCGGCTTGTCGAGCGAGGGGCGCAAGAGCTTCCGGGATGTCAAACATTACCGTCGCCGCAAGCGCTGGTTGTCCTGAGCGGGAACCGATCATGGATTTCTACGAAGAGAGAGAACGGCGCGAACCCGCCGAGCGCGAGCGCGACCTGCTCGCCCGGCTGCCTGGGCAGATCGCCCATGCCAAGGCCAATGCGCCGGCATTCGCGAAGCTGCTGGATGGCATCGATCCGGCCACGGTGAGCTCACGCGAGGCGCTCGCGCGTCTGCCGGTGATCCGCAAGTCCGAGCTGCTCGAACTGCAGAAGGCCGCGCGGCCCTTCGGCGGATTCGCGGCGGCGCGCTGGGGTGCCGGATGCCGCCGCGTGTTCGCATCGCCGGGGCCGTTGTATGAGCCGGAAGGTGCGCGGCCAGACTACTATCGACTGGCGCGGGCACTGTATGCGGCCGGGTTTCGCGCCGGCGACCTGGTGCACAACACTTTTTCATACCACTTCACCCCGGCCGGGTCGATGATGGAGACCGCCGCGCATGCAATCGGCTGCACGGTCTTCCCCGCCGGCGTCGGGCAAACCGAGCAGCAGGTGGCGGCTCTCGCCGATCTCAAGCCGAATGCCTATGTCGGTACGCCCTCGTTCCTGCGCATCATCCTTGACAAGGCACAGGAACTCGGGGTGCAAGCGAGCTTCACCAAGGCCTTTGTTTCGGGCGAAGCGTTTCCGCCGAGCGTGCGCGATGCGTTCGCTGCAAGCGGGATCACCGCCTCGCAGGCCTATGCGACCGCAGACATCGGCCTGATCGCGTATGAGACGCCCGCACGCGAAGGCATGGTGCTCGATGAGGACATCCTGCTCGAGATCGTTCGCCCTGGCACCGGGGATCTGGTCGCACCCGGCGAAGTGGGCGAGGTCGTCGTGACCACTTTCAATCCGGATTACCCGCTGATTCGCTTTGGCACCGGCGATCTCTCCGCGATTCTGCCCGGCGTCTCGCCCTGCGGGCGCACCAATGTGCGGATAAAGGGCTGGATGGGGCGGGCGGATCAGACAACCAAGGTCAAGGGCATGTTCGTTCACCCCGGGCAGATCGCCGAGGTTGCGCGTCGCCACCCCGAAGTCAAACGGTTTCGACTCGTGGTCGACAATCCTGGCCTCAACGATCGCATGACCCTGCACTGCGAACTCGCCGGCGAAGCCGACCCGGCGCTGGCGGGAGCGATCGCGGCCAGCATTCGCGAGTTGACCAAGCTGCGCGGTGAAGTGTTTTTCTGCCCAACAGGTTCGCTCGCAAATGACGGAAAGGTGATCGATGACGTCCGCAAGTATGAGTGACCGGGGCGCGCGGATGAGCGAGCGCAAGGCGCCCCTGCATGGCGTGCGGGTGCTGGATCTGACCCGGCTGTTGCCCGGGCCGCTTGCCACCCAGCATCTGGCCGACCAGGGGGCGGAGGTCATCAAGGTCGAAGACACCGGAGCAGGTGACTACGCCCGCAGCATGGGTGCGATGGCGGGTGAGAGCAGCTATTTCTACCAGATCGTCAATCGCAACAAGAAGAGCCTGCGCCTCGACCTGAAGAACCCCCGCGGTCATGAGATCCTGATGCGCCTCATCGAGGGCGCGGACATCCTGTTCGAGGGCTTCCGGCCGGGCGTGATGGAGAAACTGGGTCTCGGCTACTCCGCCGTGGCGGCGCGCAATCCGCGGCTGGTCTATTGCAGCATCAGCGGCTACGGACAAACTGGTCCGTATGCGCTGCGTGCCGGGCACGACATCAACTACATCGGCTATGCAGGGGTGCTCGATCAGATCGGTGTGGCGGGCGGCGCGCCGGCGATTCCCAATCTGCAGATCGGAGACCTGCTGGGTGGCACCATGAGCGCGGTGGCGGGTGTGATGATGGCCCTGTTCGATGCGCAGCGAAGCGGGCAGGGTCGCCAGGTCGACATCTCGATGACCGATGCGGCGCTCGCGCATGCCATCTTTCCGATGGTCGAGGTGCTCGCACATGGCAACGTTCAGCCGCGCGGCGAGGATTTGCTGACCGGGGGTGTGCCCTGTTACGGCGTCTATGAGACCGCAGACGGTCGATACATGGCGGTGGGCGCACTGGAAGAGAAATTCTGGCATCTGGTCTGCGATACGCTGGAACGACCTGAGCTCAAACCCCATCATCTCGTGCGCGGCGAGCAGGCCGCGGTCGTGCGTGCCGAGCTTGCGGCGCTGTTCCGCAGTCGCACGCAGGCCGACTGGGTGGCGATCTTCGATCCGGTCGATTGTTGCGTAAGCCCCGTGCTCAGACTCGAGGAGTCGCTGCTCGACCCGCACATCGTGGCGCGCGGGATGCTCGTCGAGGTGGATGGCGTGCGCCAGTTCGCGTCGCCAATACATTTGTCGGACAAGTACAGCGGTCCGAACACGGCTGCGCCAGCATCAGGAGCCGATACGGATGCACTGTTGGCCGAACTCGGCTTCGACCAAGCCGGTATCGAGTCACTGCGCCGCGACGGGGTGGTCTGAACGAAATCGGCTGCGCTGCCCCGACAGCAAGAGCGAATCGCGGCACGGATCATTTTCCGTAGCGCGTGATTCGCCAGCCCGATTCATGCTGTACCCCGCCATCACTCGCGGGTAGTATGCTGCGCCCATGCAAAGCCTCTTCCTGCTCCTGCCCGATTTTTCACTGATTCTCGTTGGCGTCGTTCTGCGCCGGCATCTGCTGGGTGACGAGCGATTCTGGGGCGGTGTCGAGAAGCTGGTCTATTTCGTGCTCTTCCCGGCCTTGCTGTTCCGTGCCCTTGCAAGCCTCAGCATCGAGCCACTGTCGGCATTGCCCCTGGTCGTCGCGGCGCTTGGTGTGCTCGGGGCGGGGTTTGCGCTGGGCTTCGCCGCGCGTCGCCTGATGGGGCTTAGTGCGATGGGCTTTGCATCGCGCCTGCAGTGTGCCTATCGTTTCAACACCTACATCGGCATGGCGGTTGCTGGCAATCTTCATGGCGCTGCCGGCATGGCGTTGATGGGCGGGGTGTGCGGGGCAATGGTACCCTTCGCCAACATCATGGCGGTCGGTTCGATGGTGCGCCACGGTCAGGGTGGAATGCTGCGCGAGCTTGTGCGCAATCCGTTGGTGATTGCGACTCTTGCAGGCCTGGCCTTCAATCTGTCGGGCTTCAAGCTTGCCGCACCGGTGGATGCCTTCCTCACCCGTTTGGGCGATGCCGCGATCGCACTGGGGCTCCTCGCGGTCGGCGCCGCCTTGCGCTGGGGGCGCAGCGACGGCAGCATGCTGGGTGCCAGCTGGCTGGTGACGGTGAAGCTTTTGCTGCTGCCCGCGCTGGCCTGGGCGCTCGGTCGTCAGTTGGGGGTCGAAGGGGTTGCTTTCGATGTGCTGGTGTTGTTTGCTGCGCTGCCTTCGGCGAGCTCCGCCTATATCCTGGCGATGCGCCTGGGGGGCGACGGACCCGGCGTGGCGTGGCTGATTTCTGCCACCACCTTGCTGGGCGTCCCGTCGTTGACCCTGTGGATTTTCCTGCTGCGCTCGGCGGCAGGATGATCCCGGCGGTGCGCAGCCTACTTGTCGCCGGCGGCAGCCGGTTTGCGCGCGGTGCGCGGACGCGGCTTGCTTTCGTCGGGCGAAGCTTCCTTGTTTCCTTCAGCCTGCTGGCCCGCCATGAAGTTCCATGGCCACATAGCGGCTGCCTGCGCGAAGGGGTTGGTTTCTTCGCCTGAAGGCGAAGGTGCAGTACCTTCGTGCGAGTGTTGGCTCATGGCTTTCACCGCAGCCAGGGCGGCACGTTGCATCTCCAGCCCTTGAATGGTCATCTGCAGCATGCTGGTGTTCATCTTGAGCCAGTTTTCGACCGCTTTCATGTCGGCGATGCGCTTGTCGAGTTCATCGACGTCGAGTGTCGGGGCAACCATGCCGGGCAATGAAAAACCCATGTTGTTCCACATGCCGCGCACGAAATCCAGCGGGTCATTGGCTGATTTATCCTGAGTCATGCTTGCGTCTCCCCATTTCTCGTTGATGATGCTTCATCATAATACGGAACACGCTCCAATGCCGATGTTGCAGTCATCCCGCCAGCCGCTGGCGGCGTAGCGGCCGGCGCCAGGCTCAATCCTGCGATGTGATCGAACGGATCAGAAGGGCTCGCAGCTTGGCCGGCCGAAGTGGCCGATGCAAGACCGGTAGCGATTCGGCATGTGCGTCGCGCAAGCCGTCAGGCGGCGCTTCACCCCCGATCAGGGCAGCTGGGAGTGTGGCGCCGTAGCGCATCCGGAGCGCGCGCACGGCTTCGAGGCCGTCGGCTCCGCTCATGAAAGTGTGTTCGCTCAGGATGACCCTTGGTGGCTGCGCCTTTGCCGGGATCGCCATGCTCAGCGCTTCGACGTCCGCGCCGCTGCTGACGATGCATCCCCACGATCGCAGCAGTTTGTTCAGACCAGCGAGGGTCTGCGCATCATCCTCGATGATGACTACATGAACACCGTCCAGATCGCCGGGCAGCCGTTCGGCGATTCTTCCAACCTGCGCGCCGGCATGGGTGGCCCGGGCTTCGATCGAGAACACGGCACCTTGACCCGGTCTCGAGCGTAGCGCGACCGGGTGATGAAGAATCTTGCCCAGGCGCGCGACGATTGCAAGGCCTAGCCCCAGGCCCTTGTCGCGCGCGCGCTCAGGGTTGTCCAACTGGACAAACTCCTCGAATATGGCCGTGTGCGAATGGGGCGCGATGCCGATGCCGTTGTCGCGCACCTCGATAAGCCAGCACCCGCCGCGGCGGCGGCAGGCAAGCAGCACCCGCCCCCCCGGTGCATAGCGCACTGCATTGCCAACCAGATTTGCGATGATGCGCTCCAGAAGCACCGGGTCGCTCTCCACCCAGGCGGTGGTCGGGCGAACGGTCAGGCGCACGCCGTTTTCGGATGCCGCACGCAGCACCGCCGCCACGACCCGCTCGAGCAAGTCCTGGAGCGCCACTGGCTGGACGCGCGCTTGCAGCGCGCCGGCATCGAGCCGCGAAATATCGAGGAGGCTGTCGAGAAGCTCTTCCATCGCGGCAGCGGACGCGCAGATCTGCTCGACCAGGTGCGCCGAACGCGGATGCAGGCGATGCTCTGCCAGCGATGCGATGAAGAGCGTGAGCGCATGCATGGGTTGACGCAAGTCGTGGCTTGCCGCGGCAAGAAAGCGCGACTTGGCTAGATTGGCACGCTCCGCCTCTTCCTTGCGTGCGCGCAATTCGGCCGTTGCATCGATGATCCGCTGGCTCATCTCGTGGTGCGAGTCGGCCAGTTCGACCGCCATCCGATTGACGCCGTCGGCGAGGGAGCGCAGGCTGCCACCGCCCAGCGTCGGCACCCGCTCATCGAAGCCACCCCGGCCGATGCGTTCGACCGTGCGCGCGACTTCGCGAATCGGCCCGCTCACGCCGCGACTCATCTTCACCGCAAGTGCGAGCGCCCCGATCAGCGCGATCATCACGGCCAGTGCGCCATTGCGCTGCAGTTCTGCGCGCTTGGTGCGCACGGGCTCATGCGACAGGTCGATGATGACATTGCCCAGCACCTCGGGCCCTGGCGGGCGGGGTTGTCCAGCCATCACGATGCGGGTCAAGGGGTCGTCCAGGGTCACGTTTCCCGGCACGATCGGCTCGATGATTCTCCGAACGGGATTCAGCTCGACCAGGGTCGGGCTAAGTGCGACCTTGTCGGGCAGCACCAGGATGTGCTGCTTGCGCTGGCTGAGGGCCAGGACTTCGCCGAGGTGGTCGACGACCGCGATCGCCAGAATGCCCTCTTCCTGAAGGGTGGCGGTTGCCGAACGCTGTAGCGCATCGCGGTTGCCCGAGAACACCGCGTACTCGCTTGCAGCCGCCATCTGTCGGGCCAGCGCCCTGGCGCGCGCAGCATGCGCCTCTTCGATGTCGGCGAACTGCGACGTGGTGTAGTAGGCGGTCAGGAGGAATGCGATCACCAGCATGGGCAGGATTGCCGCAATGACCACCCGCGCCTGTACCCCGAGCCCGTTCTTCATGATGCTCGACCGCATCTCTCCTGGCGCGAAAACCGTGCTTCGTCAGGCATTATCGATATTGCATGAAAGTGCGGCACTGCTGGATTCACATCGGTCTCATTGCTTTCGAGACAGGCTGGCTCGATGTCCTGATCGTCGCTCGCGATGCGCGCGCGAGCGTTGTCGATTGTTTGTCGGATTGATGGATCAGCACGAATTTTGACAGCAAAGGCCCTTGGATGCTCGCGCTTTCGCGCGGGGCTTGCGCTGGAACGAACGCATTTGAAGCATCGCTCGACGGCGGCGAGTGTTCATGCCTCTGGTATAGTAGCGGCAAGTCGTCGTCGCCGTGTTGGGTTTGCCTCGTCGAAGTCCATGCCGCTCAACTCAAAGATTGGAGAACTGTTTGACCAGAATTCTGATTGTCGAGGACCATGCGCTGGTGCGCGAGGCAAGGGCGCATACGCTGGCTCGGCTCGAGCCGGGTGTGGAATGTTTAGGCGTGAAGGGTTCCGACGAGGCGCTGGCCTTGCTCGAGTCGAATGCCGACTGGGACCTGGCAGTGGTCGATCTGATGTTGCCCGGCATCAACGGTTTCTCATTACTGGGGGTTCTGGCCAAGCGCTACCCCGACTTGCCTGCCATCGTGGTGTCTGCGCTGGATGATTCGGCTTCGGTGCGCCGTGCGATGAAGGCCGGGGCGTCGGGTTTCGTGTCGAAGAGCAGCTCGAGTGAGGAGTTGTGCAGGGCAGTGCGAATC
The DNA here is from genome assembly GCA_016790005.1 of Zoogloeaceae bacterium. GTDB lineage: Bacteria > Pseudomonadota > Gammaproteobacteria > Burkholderiales > Rhodocyclaceae > UBA2357. The sequence continues at coordinate 2,302 of JAEUNS010000175.1, read as the reverse complement.
GTGCTCGATGGCGGGGTGTGTACCCCCGAGCTGGATAGCCTCTCGCCCGCGCAACGCACCGGCGCATCGGTTGGAGAGCGGTTCGGCCTCACCGTCGCGCAATTGCGGGTGCTCGAACTCCTCGGTCAAGGCAAGACCAACCGAGAGATCGCCGACCTGCTGGGGCTGTCCGAAGGTACGGTCAAGGTTCATGTGTCGGCGATCTTCCGCGCGCTTAAAGTCAAGAACCGCTCCCAGGTGTTGCTGGTGATCTCGCGCCACGGCGGGCGGATCTGATCGGGGCGAGGGCAGGGGCGTTGTCGCACGCCATTGCCTGCAACATGTTCCGCCCGGGGCTGCGCTTCAGGAGCTGCGGCGGCTGTGGCCGAGGCGCAGCGGCATCTCGGAGGGGGGCAGGCGACCGTTCTCGGCCGTGGCGGCGGCGTCGTCGAACGCGGTCAAGGGTTCCTGGCTATCGATCTCGAGCAGTTCGAGCGTCTGGCGGGCCAGCGCCCTGCAGGCATTCGCGAGCGGTGTCGGCAGCTGCTCGGGGACGATCTTGTGCAACAGCAGCTTGCTTGCCGACAAGGCGTTGACCGGGTTGAGAATGCGGTGCCGATACGGGCGCATCATCTCCGCCACGCTGCGGTCGGCGGCATCCCGTTGCCAGGCATTGGTCGGCCATTGTGTGGGCACTGCGTATGCGCGCGGGAACAGCTCGAGGTCTTGCAGCACGGTGCGGATGTCCTCATGCGACTCGCGAAACGGCAGCAGCACGATGTCCGAAAGCGCATACAGCTTACGATCCATCTCGGTGCGGTTGCCGCCGCCGTCGATCACGCCGATCCAGTTGTCCAGCGAGCGCAGCTTGTCGACGACCTTGGTCAGAGCCTCACGGGTGCGGGCGTCGGCAGTGATGTAACGGCGGCCTTCAGGCTGCAGCGGGTGACGCGATACATCGGTCAGAACGCATGCGGAGCGGTGCCCGAGCAGTCCCAGCCCCTGACACAACATATGCGACAAGGTCGTCTTGCCTGTGCCGCCCTTGTTGCCTATCACGCAGATTATTTCAGCCATGCCGATGCACCCCTCGAAGCCTTTGTTTCAGGACTGACTGCATTATCGGCCGCGCGAAGAAATTCCTCAGTCGGAAAACGCCCTTTTTGCCCCGTCAATTCGGATGTTTCGGGCTTGACTGTGCGCCGGGCCGATAGATGTACAGGGTGGTGCCGCGGCTGTCGCCGATGTGGACCACCTCCTCGGCTACGACGCCCGGAATTTCGAAGCTGTTGCTGATCAGGCGTGCGTCGGGTTTCAGTTCGCGGCCCGCCTTGGCCCATACCCTGGCCATGGGTACCGGTGACAGGAAAGCGTAGACGACGTCCAGCCCGGCCCAGGACGACTTGAAAAAATCGCCCCGCTCGATGCTCAGGTTGGTAATGCCGCGTGCCTGCAGGCGACTGACCAGAAAAGGTCCGGGTGCTGATTCGATGCCGACAAACCGGCAGTCGGGCCGATGGCGTGCAAGCGGAATCAGCACCGATCCGGTGCCGCTGCCGATATCCATGAAGCTGATGCCGCGATCGACGGGTAATCGTTCGAGCAAGGCCGCCACCGTTGGCCCGTTGCTCAGGTAGAGCGGAACCTGGGTGCGAAAGCTGCTCCAGAACACCACCGAAAGCACAACGAAGGCCAACAGATACCACTGGGGTGAAATGCCCAGTTGATTTGCTGCGATCAGGAGCGGCGAGAAGCCCAGATGGATCGGAAGCCACCACCATGCGCTGCGCAACAGCGCGGCGACGGCCATTGCGCCGAGCGCCTGGGCGCCGACCACGAAGTGCATCTCGGGCGCGAGCAAGCCGGCACGAACCAGCAGCAAGGCAATCAGCCAGGCGGAAATTTGAGCGATCAGGGCCTTCAGGGCGGGCGGCATGGTGTTCGGAGTCGTGGGCGAGCGGCGATGATAACCCCGCCCGCCTGCAAGCGCCGAGCTTCAGGCCGCCTTTGCCCTGGGCAGGGGCGACTCGGCAGGCTTCCGCGATTGGTCTTGCCAGGCGACCAGCAGGCGCGCTCGTTCGGCTTCGAAAGCGGCGACGCTCTTCATCTTCACATGGCCGTAGCCGCGAATCCTTTCGGGCAGCGCCGCGATCTCGATCGCCTGCGGCATGAGCAGGAAGCCCAGGCGTTCCAGCAAGAGCTCGACATCGCCTTCGTATGTCCGGATCAACTCACGCTCCATCCGACGTTCGGCGGTATGGCCGAAAGGATCCCAGCGACTGCCACGCAGCCTCTTGAGTCGGGCGAGCCAGCGAAACACCGT
>JAEUNS010000172.1 GCA_016790005.1 Zoogloeaceae bacterium | reverse complement strand
CGCAAGACCGAAAATGGCTGCCGCCATGATCTTGATCGAGATCGGCGACGATTTGTCCCGCTTCGGCAGTGCTGACCGGCTGGCCTCTTGGGCCGCCCTGTGTCCGGGCAACAACGAGTCCGCCGGCAAGCGCAAAAGCGGCAAGACACGAAAGCCTCATCCACCCCGCGCCCCGACCAATTCGGAGTACCCGCTGCACCTATCCGCTCGAGAAGGACCATTTCATTGCACCACCCCAAACCATCTGCCAAAATGCTTAAATTAACCTCCTTGAAGGAGCAATCTAATGAAATTCGCAGTTCATCTCGGTCTTGCATTGATATCCCTTGTGACGACGAGCGCAATGGCCGAACTTACAAACATCAGCGCTTCAGGCCAGCATACGACGACACAGAGTCAGATTGCTTGCACTATCGCTGCCCAGGTTACTCCTACGTTCAATGGAACCTACATAATCTTCGCTTTTGCCGAAGGCACCACAGCCAACTCGAATCCAAAAATGAGGGTCGAGTCGCTTGATTTCGCCACGGTAGTCGCCAATGACGACTGGCAGTCTCGCATCCTGATTAATGGCATCGACTCGGGTCTAACACCATCCGAAATTGACGCGCTATATTCCAACCTGCTGCGGCGTCCGGCGCGCCCTCAGGATGCGGCGATACTCTACTTCATCAGACCGAACGAGCGCGTCTGCGCATTCTCTAACGAAGAAGGGGGTTCAGTCACAAGCGGCGGAGTCAATATGTCGATTACCGATGTTACTCGCACCTTTTTGGCGGTCGCCACCGCCAGCCCCAATGGAAAGTCCGCACTCAGTATTCGCAAACTGCTGGAGTCCACCCAACCCAACCGTCGATAGCGCAGAAGTTGCAGTAGCCGGCGTTAGTCTGGGGGCACAAACGTGTGGTCGCGGCTCGATGCGGGCGATGATTGGCGGTATTTTGCTGGTTTTAGACTGGTTGAGTACATGTGCACGGCGGGCGAACAAACTCGCAAGGACTTGGGAGTTTGCTTTAAAAGTGAATGGGGTCGATCACAGGGCGACGCCGTCACCAACGGCTCCAGGTGCACCATTGCAGGCACATTCCGGTGTATCAATGCGCCGGATCAACCCTCGCGGGCGCCCACATTGCCCATCGACTCCAAGTCGTGAATGCGTTTGTTCCGCGGCATGGGAACTGTTTGCGTAAGCAGGCGCCGTAGTTCGATGGCGAAGGCGTCGCGCGCCCAGTCGGCAAACCGGCCCTCGACCAGCAAGGGCAGATAACCGAACACGGTAGATGCAGGTCCCTGCAGAATCACGCCTTCTCCATTCCCCTTGAAGGCCGGGAAGGCGACCTTGAAGCCGGGTAGCGGTGCCAGCAGGAAACCTGCCACATATTGCCGCTGACCAGGTAACGCTAACAGTTGGGGTCCCTTGCGAAACCCCATCGCGCCAGCGAATGCTTGTTGTGCTGCAATACCCAGCTGGCGCTGGAGCGAATCATCACCCTGTAGCGCGCCTGTGGGCAGAAAGGCATCGAGCTGCATGTCGGCCAGTACCCGGCCGCCGCCTGCGATGTAAGTACGAATCGCCGCGCGCGCACCCGGCGGCATGGTCGTAAGATGAGGCAAAACCAGAACGTCAACTTGGGCCAGCGGATCGGCTTCGCCTGCAAAATGACGATCCGCGAGAATCACCACCTCCAGCCCCGGAAGCGCAATCAGAGCACGATAGGTGGCCAAAAGATTGTCCTGTATTAGTTGCCGTTCGTTCGACCACTCGCCCTGCCACAGGTACGAGTTCGCAATCGATGCATAAAGGGCCACCCGGGGTGATCCGCTCACAGCAGGCTGTGTCTCGCCCCTAATGCCTGCAACCAACCGGGCGATATCCGGCAATTGCGAGAACTCCCGCCCAGTGAGATTGCCAACCTCGGCGCCCAGAATGCGCGAACTGGGTCGAACCTGGCCCAGTGCATCGGTAATGACCCTGTACGCACGTGGATCCATCGTACCGCTCGCCGGATCACGGAAGCGCTCGGCATACATCCCGACCATCACATGGGCATATCCCAGCGCAAGCGCATAGTCGGTAATAAACCCGGGAATTTCAGGACGCAACTCCACGGTGTAGCCGTTGTAGAAGTTGTAGTCGATCACCGCCACATCAAAGCAATCGACCACCTTCTCGATGATGCCTGTGGCGTAGATACCGTCCGGAAAGGCAAACGGCTGACCAAAATAGCCAATGCGCCGCTGGCCCAGCTCACCAATCACACCGGAGAGGGCGCAGACATGCTCGCGCAGCGAGTCCTCGCGGAATGCCTGCAGCACCGGATACGCCTCCACTTCCCGCGGCAGTCCGCCTGCCAACTGATTGGGAAAGTCCATTACCGGCATGTTTTGCGGCGTGAGCCCCAACGATTGTTGATACGCACGAAACGCCGCCTGGGCAAGTGGGCTGTAGGATTCCCAGCGAAAACCATTCTGGCTGTACTTGATTTCGCACTCGCTGGTCACGCAGGTCGCGAAACCAACGATATGGCTCCCATAGCGCTCTACCAATGCTGGGATCACACCTCGATAAAAAACCTTGGCATAATCGCGCGCCACCCGATTCTCGAATTCAAGCGATCGCGACACCCCACCATAGAAATCGATCGCCTGCAGTTCTGCCACCTGCTCTACCAGCCATCCCGGGCGACTCGACTCCGGAATCGTCGCGAGATCTGCAACGTACTTTCGCGCAATATCGGAATGCATCGCGCGCCCAGCCGAATCCAGCAACAGGATCAGGCAATAACCACGCTCGACGAGTGCATCGAGCGCCGGGAAGTACGGGGATGGGTCGACGTGTCCGTGCTGCGCCTCAACCACCGACCACGCGATCGTTGTCGCCACGGTGTTGATGCCGGAACCATCAAACCCCTCCACCAAGGTGCGTGGGTCGTGATAGAAAACGTCCGACTCGAAGCCGGAGACGATCGGACCGTGCTGGCATTGCCCGGACCAGGCGCTGCTGAAAATTGCTAGAAGCCACGCCGCCAGCAACAGATGGACGCCGGGCGTGGGTCTCGGCAAGGCAAACTCGAAACAAAACGCTCTCATCCCAATCTTCGACTTGAGTCTCTTCATGGTGTCTCCGATTCGCCAGAGGTTTTGAGCACCTCGAATTCAATTTCTGCCTGCGGATAGCGATGCTCTGGAAATTCCGGACCTGTGCGGCCAAGCACAACTTCAATGGGCTCAACCGACGCCCAGGCGGGCAGTTCGACGATCAGTCGTACTTGCTGCAAAACAGGCCCGTCCTTGGCATCCTGATGCAATCGAGCCTCGACCACTCCCCGGGTCGACGTATGCTGCAGGTAATACAGGCTCAACCAATAGGCGCGGCCCCTTGTGATCGTGAAATCCGCGGCGGGTGGTGTAAGGAAGTCGCCGCTCTCTTCACGCCGATCAGCAAGCTGCACGCACGGTGGTGAAATGGCCCCTGAAGGCACACTTGATGCGCAGCCGCCATGCTCGGCACTCCAGGTGCTTGCGGTGCCATCACCATTCCAGACCTCGATCACCAGGCCAACAGGAGCCAACAGAATACCGACACCACGTCGATGCAGACCCTGCCGTTGAACGCCGTGGCGGGGTGAGTTCAACATCGGCTCCTCCAGCTGGGAGGCCGGACAGAACACCCTGTACGATGGCGGGAAGAGCCCCTGCACCAGGCCCAGTATTGCGTGTTCGCCCGTCTTGCCCTCGGCCCGCGGCACCGTCCCATCACCGATCCAGCGAAAGCTTGCCGACAACGTCACGCCTTGTTTCAGTGCCGAAGGGGAGAAAACAAAATCACCACCTGGCCGAAGCCAGTCGAATCCGCACCAGCCTTGGTCGTCGAGCACACTCTGATACGCGTGTGCGCTGCCAATGACCAGAAAGAACAAGGCAAATGTCCGAAGCAAGCCAAGCAACAACATGGCATTCAACTTTCTGAGCATCAGCGCAGCAAACGTGCCCACCAGGAACGCTCCGAAACGGGCGCTGCTCTCGGCTCAACCGGCCCAAAGCCCTTGCGATAACGCACCAATCGCGCGGGCACCCCTGCCACCACGGCAAAATCGGGCACGGCCTCGCGCACCACTGCACCGGCTGCCACGACGGCCCCAGCCCCGATGCTCACACCCTCAAGCACGATCGCCCCTGCCCCGACCCAGGCGCCAGCACCAATCACAATTTCACCAAAGGTCAAGGGCGCATTGCTCACACAGGGCGTTCCATCATCGATCTGATGCCCGGCAGACAGCAGTTTGGCATGCGGGCCGATCAAGACGTCGTCCGCAATACGCAGCCCACCTTCACCGGACAGGTAGGCGCCAACGTTGACATGTACCCGATTGCCAATATAGAGCCCGGTTGACGAATGCTGCCCGGTATCGCCAATCACGATCCGCACGCCGCGATGGATGACCGATTCGCTTCCGACCGAGACCACCTTGCCCGCATCGCCGAAGCGAAACACGGTGACATCATCGCCAATCCGCGTACCGGCGCCAATTTGGTCAAAGCCGGGATGGGATTCGACCGGTTCGGGAAAACCCAGCAACTGCATGGACTACTGGCCGGGCATCGAGGGCTCCAGCGCACGTATGACGTCTTCGTGCACCACGACCTGGTAGCGCTCGTACAACTCTCTGCGCTTCTTCCAGCGCTTCTCGTCGCCACAGGCTCTCAACATCGTCCTTGAGACATCTTCTCTGGCCTGCGGCCACGGTGTGATCACTGGCTCGCGCCGATCTGAAATTTTGACAAGTACAACGCTTTCGCCAGTAACGATCGGACCGATGACTTCGCCAACTACAGCTTTCAATAACTTGCGCTCGAAATCGTTTGCGAGGTGTTCAACGGGTGGCACCTGCTGAAATCCGAGGTCACCCTGACGAATCTCATCGCCTGCGCTTACCGGAAGTGCGGCTGACACCTTGCTGACCAAGGCCTCGAAGCGCGCCGGATCGGCGCCGACATCGATAGCCGCGTTGCGCAAGAACGCCTCGGCTGACAACCCGTCGATCGTCACTGAAGCCGGCGCAATTACCCTCGACACGCGAACCAGTGCGGGTGTGGAAAATAGAAAGGTATTCGCATCATAAAAAGCCTTCAACGCCACTTCATCGGGCGCAACACAGCGTTCAATGCTCGCGTACTGTACCGTGAAATAATAACCATCATCCTCGAGCTTAACCCCGGGTGGGGGCTGAATGCCCAGGCGCTCGCCCTCCATGCGGAAAAGCTTTGCATCGAGCATCTCGTAAACGAGTTCATTTAGCCCTGCGCGGGTTGCAATGTTGGCCCGGTAGTGTGGCCGCTTCGCGACGAAAGCCCGCAAGTCGTGCAGACGAAGCGCGCTGCCAGCAACTTCGAAGATCACGGGGTTATCCTCGGCAGGGGCAGCGGAATGGCCAGCGCTGACAAAAAACCCGAGCCCAAGCGCAATCAGCGAAGCCACCAGCGCTCGCCTCCAGTCCCCGTCGATACAACCCAGTCTGTTCTTCACATTCATGGCGGAACCTCAGCGCGTAAGCGGCTCAAGGACTTCAGCCTGCACCCACATCGGGCCGAAGTAGACCAGCACACCGCCACTGCCCGAAGAGTGATAGATCACCAGGTCCTCGTACTCGTCCCCGTCCACATGCTCAAGCGCGATCGGCGCAGGCATCCCCGCCGCGGGCAAGAGGCGTCGCTCCCAGCTCGTTCTGGATTGCTTGACCAGGGTGATTTCATTCTCGTTTGACAAAAGAATCGTACCGTCCGCTTTTACTGCGACCCCGATATGCCCAAGTCCACGCGGCCTGATCGTCTCGCTTGTGAAGCCTCCGCCTGGTAGCGCTAGCAGGACCTCGGCATCACCAATTTCGACCGCAACTGCAATGTCGAGCCTACCGTCCTGATTCACGTCGCCCACGGCCAGTTGTCGCGGTGTCACACCCTTCACCTTGTGCAACTCGCTGACCGCGAAGTTGCGACTGCCACCGTTACGTGCCAGACGGATCACGCCGGTATCGAGCTCCGCCCAGAGCAGGTCGAGATCACCATCAGCATCGATATCAACAGCAACTGGATGCCAGCCGGAAGCCCCTCCTTGCAGCATCTGCGGTTCGGAAAAGTTGAAGCCTCCACGCCCCCACATGAGCGCGACCTCCTTTCCGGCATAGGGCGCCAGGACCACATCGCGATGACCGTCGCCATCGAGATCGGCAACCAGCACATCGCGTGCGCCAAAAACCGTCGGCAGGTCCGCTTCCTTCACCAGTCGATCACCTGCGATGCGCCATAGCTGCAGCCGGCGAATGCCCTCAACGGCGACTGCGACCGAGGACTCATCCCAAACTGCAACCCCATCCGGATGGTAACCGGTGTCACCCAGCAATGGCGCCGAACGCACTCGATCAGCAGAAACGCGCCAGGCGGCGAGTTTGTTCTCGACATGGAGGGCAGCCGCAACCCATGCGTACTCCTCGCCCCGAAGCACCGCACCGCCCCAAACGCCGGCAGCACTTTCAAACACAAGGGCAGTCTCGTTGGTCTGTATGCTGACATTCTCAGTCGCACCGCGGGAAACCGGGTCGATCGCCGTGCAGGCAGTTGCTAGAAGAGCGACTAGCACCGTGCTCAAACGAATTGGACTCATGAAAGTAGGCTCAACAGATTCGAAAGCTAGCGACCATAGACCAATTCTCAGCATTTGACCAGCATCACACTGAACAACGCGCAAAAAAAAGCACCCCGAAGGGTGCTTTTCCAAACCACTAACCGAATCGAAGATTACGGCAGGAGGTGCGTGTTCAACACGGTTTGCGTAGCATCGAAGGCGGTCGATTGCACCGTGGTGTAGCTGACGAAGCTACCGGATCCGGCGGGGCCGCCTTCAGCCACCGTTGCATCACTGATGTACTGCGTTTCCAGGCGGATATAGCCACGGGTGAAATCGGCCGGACGACCCAGAATGCTGGTCGGGTCGATAAAGCACAGCTCTTCCTTATCGCAATCAAAGTTAACCGACTTGCGATTCTGCTCGTCATCCCACATATTGACAGTGCGCGAGGTAGCAAGACCAGCAGTCGCCCAGAGGGTGATCATCGACGTCCAGTCACTGTTCATTTCATAACGCATATCAACAGTGTTAAGTACCGCAGCGGCCGCACCGTTGATCGTGGCGTACGAGGAGCCATCCAGCAGGGTCAGATTGTCGGGAGTGAAGTTATCCGCATCGACAATCGGGAAAGTCGGAACGAACACAGCATCGCCGTCGGCGGCGTTCAACTGGAACGCTGCAGCACTGATCTGATCCGCAGCAACAGTCATAGCGCCGGTAGAGTCACCCACGTGGAAAGTCAGGTAGCCGCGGCGATTTTCCAGACCCAGACCCGACTCTTCCGACCAAACGAACGGGTAGTAGTCACCACCCGTCATCGGAAACTGGCCGTCGGTAATGTGATTGGAGTCTTCGTCAAAGAAAGTCCAGTACACGATTACGGGGGTGGCTGCGTGGTTGATCACGCCAACCGCCGTGGTGTCGGCAACGGTGTTGTGAATGACGTTCGGAACGAGAACACCATCAGCCGGAACAGCGGTGGTGTACGCCGAAGCGACGCCAGAAACCAGGGTCGCGGCAACTGCAACAGCAAGACTTAGTTTTTT
>JAEUNS010000150.1 GCA_016790005.1 Zoogloeaceae bacterium | reverse complement strand
ACGAAGGCCATGAAGTCGCCCAGGGGTTCGGGGTAGTTCAGCAGTTTGCGCAGCTTCATGCCGATCCAGGCCGGGTCCATGACCCGCATGTCGAGGGCCAGGATGCGGGTGAGGCCGTCGAGCGCGCGCGGATAGTTGCCGGACAACCACACCGAGTAGGGGCGGGTGACGCCGTCGGGCAGGGTGATTTCCTTCAGGCCCAGCACGAAGTCTTCGCCGGTCGCCGGGTTGGCGATGTCGACCGTCCATGACAGGGTGCCGTCGGTGCCGGTTTTGGGTTCCTGCTGGCTGAACAGGGTGTCGAGCACCGGGGTGGGGGTGCCGTCGACCGCGAGGGCGCCGAGGTGTTCGCAGCGGTAGCGCACCACCTGGGCGAAGGCCGAGACCACGCCGGGGAAGAGCTTCTTCTCGCCATGCGGCGGGAAGGGCATCTCGAAGGATTTCTCGCCGATCGTGCGGGCGAGGGTGTCGAGCTTGAGCGCGAGCCAGCCGCGATCGTTGGCGCGCATGTCCATCGACAGGGTCTTGGCAACCGCGCCGAGGCCGCGCGGCTGGTCGGCGCCGTTGACCCAGACTTCGAAGGGGAATCCGTTGACGCTCACCGGCTGGGTATCCACATGGCCGATGAACAGCGCGAACTCGCCCTGGGGCGACTTCAGCATGTAAGTCCAGGCCATGTTGCCGTCGGGCATCTCGGGGCGGCCAGGCCAGCGCAGGCTCGACAGCACCGGGGCAGGCAGGGTCTTGATCGACAGGCGGCGGTTGGGGTCGTTGAGCTCGACATCCTGCGGCTTTTTCTGCTCGGGGCTCGGGGTGACCGACAGCACCGAACCCAGCACGCTGTTGGGCCGATAGGTGGCCAGGCCCTTGAGGCCGGACTTCCAGGCCGACATGTAGAGGTCTTCGAAGTCGGTGTAGGGGTAGTCGGCCGGCACGTTGACGGTTTTGGAGATCGAGGTGTCGACATACGGGGCGACCGCCGCGACCATGTCTTTGTGGGCCTGGGCCGAGATCTCGAGCGCGGTCACGAAGTAGTCGGGCAGCTGGTCGACGTTGCCGCCCAAATGCTTGTACAGACGCCAGGCGTAGTCTTCGACCGCGTATTCCTTGAAGGTGCCGTCGGCCATGCGCTTGCGCCGGGTGTAGGTGTACGAGAACGGCGGCTCGATGCCGTTGGAGGCGTTGTCGGCGAAGGCGAGACTGATGGTGCCGGTTGGGGCGATCGACAGCAGGTGCGAGTTGCGGATGCCGTGCTTGCGGATCTTGTCCTTGACCTCGGCCGGCAGGCGCGAGGCGAAGTTGCCGCCCGACAGATACATGTCGGCATTGAACAGCGGGAAGGCGCCGCGCTCGACCGCGAGCTCGACCGAGGCCAGGTAGGCGCGGTTGCGCATGTAGTCAGAAATCTTGGTGGCCATCTGGCGCGCTTCGGGGGTGTCGTAGCGCAGCTTGAGCATGATCAGCGCGTCACCCAGGCCGGTGAAGCCGAGGCCAACGCGGCGCTTGGACTGGGCCTCTTTCTCTTGCTCCTTGAGCGGCCAGTGGGTCACGTCGAGCACGTTGTCGAGCATGCGGATCGCGGCATCGATGACCTTGCCGAAGCCGTTGAAATCGAATTCGGCCTTGTCGGAGAACGCCTGCTTGATGAACGGGGTGAGGTTGATCGAGCCCAGGTCGCAGCAGCCATAGGGCGGCAGCGGTTGTTCGGCGCAGGGGTTGGTGGCCTCGATGGCTTCGCAGTAATACAGGTTGTTGTCCTGGTTCATGCGGTCGAGAAACAGGATGCCCGGCTCGGCATGGTCGTAGGTCGAGCGCATGACCTGATCCCACAGGTCGCGCGCGCGCACCTTGCGATAAACCCAGCTGCCGTCATCGAGCTGGTAGGCGCCATTGCCCTTGATCTCATCGATGGGCTCGGCCTTATGCACCAGTTCGACATCACCGTCGGCCTCGACCGCCTTCATGAAGGCGTCGGTCACGCCCAGCGAGATGTTGAAGTTGGTGAGGTCGCCGTGGTCTTTGGCATGGATGAATTCTTCGATGTCCGGATGATCGCAGCGCAGCACGCCCATTTGCGCACCACGACGGGCCCCGGCGGACTCGACCGTTTCGCATGATCGGTCGAACACCCGCATGTACGACACCGGGCCCGAGGCGTTCGACTGGGTGCCCTTCACCAGCGCGCCCTTGGGGCGGATACTCGAAAAGTCGTAACCGACCCCGCCACCACGGCGCATGGTTTCGGCCGCCTGGGCGAGCGCGGTATAGATGCCCGGACGGCCATCCACCGACTCGGTCACCGAGTCGCCCACCGGCTGCACGAAGCAGTTGATCAGCGTGGCCTGCAGCTTGGTGCCGGCGGCGCTGTTGATGCGCCCGGCGGGCACGAAGCCCATCTCTTGCGCCTCGAGAAACTTGGCCTCCCAGTAGGCGCGCTTGTCGTCAGCTTCGACCGCGGCCAGCGCCCGCGCAACCCGAGCACGCACCTCGTGAATCGAGGTCTCATCACCCTTGGCATATTTTTCGACCAGGACTTCGGCGCAGATCTCCTGCGGCGCGAGGGTGCTGGCGTTGGCTTTGGATGGGGTGAGGTTGTGGGTCTTGGCGCTCATCGCAGGTCGGTCTCCGTGTGTTTTGGCCTGATTTCAAGTTGAGGTGAGGATAGCGCGGAATGCGGGGAGATGCAAAGAAATAAAATACAATAAAAACATATAGATAATATATTTTACGGTGTGTCAATGGGTATTTATGTACTAGATATAGTATGGCTTTTAGTGGGGTTTAAGCAGTTCTTGCGCCCGGATCCCGCGTCGATTCTCGGTTTTGGCTGTAGTAATAGGGCAGAAACAAAACACACCATTGCGGCGGGAAAATTCTGGAACGGTCTGAGTTTCAAGATGGTCTGCCTCTGCCCGGCGGCTGGCGTCGCCCCATCTGACTGCTTGCTTGGCGTCCAGCCACGGGGGCAGCCCAATTTCTGCCATCTTCACGCCTTGAGCTTTTGCACGTGACCATGTACGATTTGTACGAAATGTACTTATTGGAGACGGTCGTGCGCACTGTAACTGCAAGTGAAGCGAAGCAAGGTCTGGCTGCGGTAATCGATGCTGCTGCACGTGAGCCTGTGATCATCAGCCGGCAAAAACGCAATGTTGCGGTTGTCATGTCAATGCAGGAATACCAGCGGCTCAGCAGCCTGAATGTTGCAGAATTCCAGCGCTTCTGTAATACAGTCGGCGCATCGGCACAAGCGGCAGGGCTGACAGAGGCAAAACTCTCCGAATTGCTCGCCGATGAATGACTCCCAGCGTTGGGTGGTCGACACAAATGTACTGATCAGTCGTCTGCTGGCGCCCAACGGGTTGGCCGCCAAAGCGGTGGACCATGCACTCGAGCGCGGTATTCTGCTTTTGTCCGAAGACACACTCGCAGAACTCGTCGCAGTTTTGGGTCGAGCCAAGTTCGATACTTACGTGTCGCGCTCCGACCGGCAGCGTTTTATCGCGTTACTCGGCGGTGTTGCGCGCATCGTGCCGGTGATTCAAAAGATCCGGGCCTGCCGCGATCCAAAGGACGACAAGTTTCTCGATGTTGCATTGTGTGGCGGCGCACGGGCAATCGTGACCGGCGATCAGGAT
>JAEUNS010000123.1 GCA_016790005.1 Zoogloeaceae bacterium | reverse complement strand
CGCGCACCAACCCCTCTGCGTAGCCAAGCGATGCCAGAACCGCGGTGAAACCCTCGCGGTAGCGTGCGGCCAACGCCGCATCGCCGGGCTCTGGCGGGAAGACCTGGGCGTTGCGGCCCTTGAGCTGCACGGTGCGGTGAGTCGGGGGTTCGCTGAAAACGACCGCAACCAAACCGCTTTTACGGATGCCGGCCACCGCATCGGCGCCGGCTTTGGCGCTGAGCATGATCGTCACGCTGCAGGCGTCTTCCGAAACCATACAACCCACCGCACGCGCCAAAGCGGGAAAGCCGTCAGCGCCGCAGGCAGCGACGTTGATCGATACCGGGCCGGCGATGAAGGCGGTGTGTTCTGCATCGAGGAGGGGCAGGCGCTGGGCGAGCATCGTAACCGAATGATAGTCAGCTTTTGCGCTGCTGCCACCCGGAGTTTGCTCAGATCACCCAGCCCCGCCTCAAAACGCTGCGCCGAGGCGCATAGCACCGCTCGAGCCTTTCAGGTCAGCCCGGCGGCATCGGAAAACTCACTACCGGCCCGACCGGATCGATGCCCGGCGGAACATAGGCCGGCGCCATCTCGCCAGCCGGTCCGAGTGCCCGAACGAAGCGGTACAGGGCGCGCAAGTCCTGGTCGGTCATGTCGCGCAGCACCGGCGAGGGCATCGGCGGGCGATAGTTGGCGTTGTGCGCAATTGCGAGCCAGTCGGATTCGCTTATTTTCGAGAAGAAGATCCGCAGATTGGGCGGATAAGTCGTGCCCCAGGGCCCGCGCCAGCCGAGATGATCGCCGGTGAGCCAGTCACTCTGCGCCACCTTGCCGCCGCTCGTCGCGTAGTTGGGCGTATGGCAATCATTGCATCCGGTGATCTGAACCAGATAGCGGCCACGGTCGATATCGGGGTCGACTGCCAAGGGTTCGGCCGCAAGGGCGGCATAGGGCACTGTGGATAAGAGCAGCGCAATCGCGCTCCGGGACAACTTGAACATGACGAAACTCCGAAAGTGGTGAGCTTGGTCCGGCACCGGGCTTGCGTCCGGCCCATGTGCCAGGCTGAAATAGAGTCTGCGCCGCCACGCTTCATCGGTTTCTTAAATCATTGCTGCCAGGATGCTAAATTCTCCTTAAACACCAACAATCGCAATTTTACCTGCGCTCCCTGTATCTCCGTCACCGGACGCGACCTGCAGCACAAACTGGCACAATTACAGCAAAGCTCACCTCGCGCCGGCGTAAGTCCGACCGCTCGGCACGACACCTCTATCCGATACCCGAAACCAAAAAATGAAAATTGCCACCTGGAACGTCAACTCGCTCAAAGTCCGTCTTCCGCATGTGCTCGACTGGCTGGCCGAAAACCAGGCCGACGCGCTGTGCCTGCAGGAGCTCAAATGCGAGGACAAGGCCTTTCCGCTGGCTGAACTCGAAGCGGCCGGTTACCACGCCGTGATCAATGGCCAAAAGACCTACAACGGCGTGGCGATTCTGACCCGGAGCGAGCCCGCCGAGGTGGTGCGCGACATTCCCGGTTTCGACGATCCGCAAAAACGCATCATCGCCGCCACCGTAGCCGGCGTGCGGGTGATCTGCGGCTATTTTCCGAACGGCCAGGCAGTGGGTTCGGACAAGTTCGACTACAAGCTGCGCTGGCTCGCGGCGCTGACCGAGTGGGTGCGCGGCGAGATCGATCGCCATGATCGGCTGGTGCTCACCGGCGACTTCAATATTGCCCCCGAAGAGCGCGACGCCCACCCCGACTGGAAAGACGAGATCCATGTCTCGGCGCCGGAGCGCGCAGCGTTTGCCGGGCTGCTCGAACTGGGGCTGATCGACGCCTTTCGCCTGTTCGACCAGCCCGAGCGCAGCTTTTCATGGTGGGACTACCGGATGATGGCGTTCAGGCGTAATTTCGGCCTGCGCATCGACCATGTGTTGATCTCCCCCGCGCTGCGCTCGAATTGCACCGCCTGCACGGTCGACAAGACCCCGAGAAAGCTGGAGCGGCCGTCCGACCATGCGCCGGTGATCGTCGAATTCGATTCGCCGCCGGTAGCCTGACCCCGGTCCCTACTCCGGAAAGGAATCATGATGAGTCTCGACGCAACACACCTCGCCCAGCTTGCCGAACGCTACCCGATGCTGGCGCAACTGCCGCCCGCGGGCCGCCAGCGCCTGACCGAAGCCAGCCAGTGGGCGAGCGTGCCGGCTGGCCAGTTGCTGTTCGACGACCATCAGGCCTGCCAGGGGTTTCCGTTCGTCATCGACGGCTCGGTACGGGTGATCAAGTGCGCACCCAACGGACGCGAATTGCCTCTGTATCGAGTCGCGCCCGGCGAAACCTGCATCATTTCTTCATCGTGCCTGTTGGGCCGGGAGAACTACAACGCCCGCGGCATCACCGAATCCGCTACCGAGCTGATGTTGTTGCCACCTGCGGCGTTCGACGAGCTCTTGGGCGAGCCGGTCTTTCGTGATTTCGTATTTCACCTTTTCGCCGAGCGCATTGCCGACCTGATGCAACTGATCGAAGAGGTCGCGTTTCAGCGGCTCGACCAGCGGCTTGCCGCATTGTTGCTGGGCAAAGGCCGGTTGCTGCATGTCACCCACCAACAGCTTGCCGATGAACTGGGTAGCGTGCGCGAGTTCGTCAGCCGGCTGCTGAAGGGCTTTGCCGCGCAAGGCCTGGTGCGCCTCGCGCGCGAACAGATCGAGATTGTCGACCCGACCGGCCTGCGCAGGCTGGCGAGCGACGGTAGCCACGAATAGAACCCTGCTCGACACGATCAAGCGCTATGTAACCCAGGTTACAGACACCGCAGCAGCAAAGCGGTCAAATTGCTTCACCGTAACCCGATCACAAGCAGGAGCCTCAAATCATGAAATCAAACGTTGGCGGAATGGACAAGATTGTTCGCATCGTGGCTGGTCTGGTGCTGATTGCACTGGCCATCATGGGCATCGGCGCCCCTTGGACCTATATCGGCGTGGTGCCGCTCGTCACTGGGCTGATGGGCTGGTGCCCGGCCTATACCTTGCTGGGCATGAACACCTGCCCGGCTTCAAAGAACTGACGTTCGGGCGCCCGGCAAAGCCGGCGCCTTTGGACATGAATGCAAAAGGCCGGGCACATGCCCGGCCTTTTGCATTCATGTCGCGCCACCGTTGCAATTCGCCGTCCGCAGGCGCCTGAGCTTCAGCCTTTGCGCCGGGTCAAGCCCAGCGCCGTCAAGGCGAGTGCCAGCAGTGCGATCGGAGCAGGCTCGGGCACCTCGGACGGCGGCGGGGGATCCGCCGTGATCATGTCCTGTGCGCCGGCGTTCTCGAGCGTCATCGTGTGGTGCTGCTCGAGGCTCTTGGCCAGCGGGATCGCGGCGAAGAACTGATCAACCCAGTCTTGCGTGGTTTTTTCGAGATTCCGTGCCGAGAAACTACTTTTACTGCCGCTCGCAAGACTCCAAGTGTCGCTGGTTTCGTAGCGACTCTCCCAGATGCCGAGTTGGATTGCCGCCCCCTGAAGGCCGGTGAGCGGTTTCACCCAGGCGTAGGGGTCGGCCCAGCTGTTGCTGTTCTCATGCATGACATAGTTGACCGCCCCGAGAAAGTCTAGGGTCTTGGTGGTGGCGCCGTTGAAGTTGATGTTGTAGGTCACTACCTGGCCGCCAGAGATCGACTCGTAGAGGTCGTAGCAGAACATGTAAACATCATCGATACCGTCCACGAAGATGCTCTCGTCGACGCCGTTCAGCTCGGTTGCTGCCCCGCTGAAACGCCCGGCCGCCAGATTGGCATTGGTCTGGCCGCTGCCACTTTCCTTGGGAAAATCGATCTTGACGGTGTCGGACGTCGCCCCGCTCTTAGCGGCAAAATTACCGAAGATCGGGTTGTCGAA